>CAKZKZ010000458.1 GCA_937124495.1 uncultured Dokdonia sp.
ATAAGAATGGCAGGTCTATGCTTGATCGCTTGTCTGTCAGTATTAAAAGATTGTCCACCATACGCAGCATGAATTTTATAACCTGTTCCCATGGTACGGGCTACTTGTTCTATTTGCGTTGCAAGCTCACGAGAAGGCACAACAATTAGTAACTGGACTTCGTGTATGTTAGGATCAAGTTCTGCAATAACAGGTAATAAAAACGCGACTGTTTTTCCTGTACCGGTAGGAGAGAGGAGAACCACATCTTTAGAAGAATGTATCGCTAACTGAGCGGCTTCTTGCATCTCATTTAGCGTCTTTATCCCTAACTTGGTAAGTATTTGCTGCTGATTTTTTTGATGGCTTATCATCCTGCAAAGGTACTATGATTCCCTTAGATTTATGTATGTAAAAAAGTATAAGTTATCTATTTCTTAAAACAATCCAATATCTAATATCTATATTTATAATAATCACAATAAGATACCTGGGAATAATCATGGTTAAACAAAAAGTGTTACTAATGATTCTATAATATCTTACTATTTAGCAGGCTGTTAAATAGTAAGATATTATCGTCTATTACTTTAATGATTACTGATTTTATGTTCTTTATTCTTGGTTATTATTTATTTTATAAATAATAATATTAACGCAACCTTTTATACAAAACAACTTCATTATTAATATATTAGAATTGATTAAACGATCTATATGAAAAATAACTACACTTTCCTTTCTCTATTTATCTTACTTTTTACATCTTCAGCACTCTTCGCACAAAATGGTTTATGTAACGATATCACGTCTTTATGTTTAACAAATAATACCGTAATTTTTCCTAATTGTTTTAATGGGGATAATGATTGTATTCCAGCTGCAGAAGCAGGACCTGATTACAACTGTTTAGGATCAACGCCTTTTCCAACATGGCAATTTATAGATATAAGTTTATCTGGGGATTTAGAATTTTTAATACAACAGAATGTTGGTTTCGATATGGATGGAAACCCTATAAGTTCTGCTCTTGATGTTGATTTTATTATCTGGGGACCTTTTGGAATGGATGATGACTTATGTGATTATAATAATCTACAAGGTGAAAATCTAGTAGATTGTAGCTTTTCTGTATCTGGTACAGAAGAAGCAATGATTCCTAATGCGCAAGAAGGAGAACGGTATGTATTAGTAATTACAAATTTTAGTGAACAACAGGGATTTATAAAAATAGAACAAACGGGGGGTGAAGGTGCTACCGTATGTACCATGGATATGGACACTACTTTTGAAGCTTGTGAAGGAGATACCATTGCACTTCAAGCTTCGACGACTGATGGATCAGACTATCAATGGTTTGAGTTTGATGGAAGTAATTTTGTGACGATTCCAGATGAAACCACAGCATTTCTAGACGTAAACCAAGATGGTGTGTACCGTGTTTCTTATACACTAGCAGATAATACAATGGTAGATGAAGATTTAACAGCCATTTTTAATCCAATTCCTGCTATTGTTGCTCCTTCCGATTATGTGATTTGCGATGATGATGGCGATGGTTTTGCAGAATTTATGCTTTCTGTAAAAGATGCAGAAATTACTAATGGAAACCCAGATTTGACTGTTACATATCATATAACAGAAGTAGATGCTTTAACTGATGTAGCTACTTTACCTGATTTATTTACAAATATTACTCCATTTACTCAAACAATCTATGCAAGAGGCGAAAATGCTGTCACAGGTTGTTTTGCAGTTGTACCTTTAAATTTAGTAATACAAGATGGACCTGTACTCATTGATGATATCTCCGATATTACACTCGATGATACCGGTAATGATGGCTTTGAAGTTTTTAACCTTACTGTTAATGAAACACAGATTATAGGGGGACAAGATCCAACAGATCTTATACTTACCTATCACACAACCTTTGATGATGCCGTAAATAATAACAACCCAATTGTAACTCCTACTGCATATACAAATTTGCAGAACCCTCAAACTATTTTTGTGCGATTAGGAAACATAGCTAATAGTTGTTTTGCAACAGGAGATTTCTTACTTATTCTTTCTAGTGCTTCTACAGATAGTGATGGTGACGGTATTCCTAATATAGATGAAGACCTGAATGGTAATGGTGATTTAGACGATGATGATACAGATGATGATGATATCCCTAATTACTTAGATGAAGATGATGACGGAGATTCTGTAGATACAAGTATCGAAATAGAAGGTATTGGAGCAGGTTTTGCACCTCAAGATTTTATTGATACCGATAATGACTTAATAGAAAATTATCTAGATAACGACGATGATGGGGATACGATATTAACAATCAATGAAGATTATAATGATAATGGTTCGCCGCTAGACGATGATCTTAATAATAACGATATACCTGACTTCCTAGACCCAGATGTGGCGTTATCTGTCTCAGGAGAAACGTTTGTAGATCTAGAAGTGTATCCGAATCCTACACAAGATGTTGTGCGCGTGAGTTCTCCATCTTTTACACAAGAGACTAACGCAACACTCTATTCTATACAAGGCAAACGTATCGGAACCTATACACCAGAGGTATCTGGTCAAATGATTCGTATTGATCTATCGACACAGGCTAGTGGTATTTATTTTGTGCACATCCAATCGGGTGATCAACAAGTAACGAAGCAGTTGATTAAAAAGTAATAGAACGTTCTTACTAAAAAAAGTAAAGCCCTTTATTGTTTATGATAAAGGGTTTTTTTATATGTTATTTTTTGAGATAGCTTTTAATGATTGGGTAGCCCAACATAACGGTATATAGCCATAAAGTGACAAAAACTACCTATGAGCACAAAGACATGAAAAATAGCATGATTAAAAGGAATTTTCTTGATGCTATATAATACTGCACCTACTGTATATGCAATGCCGCCTCCAAAAAGCCATTGTACGCCCATAGGATGAAGATTAGTGACTAATGGCGTGTAAGCAAAAACAATAAGCCATCCCATAGCAACGTATAGAATCGTAGATAAAATATTAAACCTTCCCGTAAAAAATAGTTTAAGAATCACTCCAAATACTGCAATTCCCCAAGCGATACAAAAAATGGTCATTCCAGTTTCACCTTGTAAAGTAACCAGCGTAAAAGGAGTATAGGTTCCTGCAATTAAGATATAAATAGCCGCATGGTCAAAAATCTGTAATCTACTTCTTCGAACTGGAGATGTTGCACTATGATAGATGGTCGAAGCAAAATACAGGATGCAAAGACTCAGCCCAAATACAATCGCACTTATGGTATAGGTGCTTGTTACGCTTTCGCGAAAGCATAAAAAAACTAGCCCCAATATGCTCAAAACAAAACCTAGACCATGAGTATAGATGTTCCATTTTTCTTCCAATGGGCTATATTCGGCTACTTTTTTTTCTGTCATTACTCTTCTTTCAATAAGAAATCTAGTTGCTCTTTAAGACCTGTTACAGCAGCTTCGGGTTGTGAAGCCGTATTTCCACTCAGGATAACGCCATTTTCTACAAAGCGCACATCTCCTTTCTTGTCTATCAGGATTAATTTTGGAAACGCATTGTTATTCAATTCTTTGTGAAGGTACGTTGTGGCGTCTACTAAATGCTCAAAATTGAAAGGTTTTCGAATTAAAAACCGATCTACTTTGTCTTTTGTGTCAAATGTAATGGCGACAAAATGTACTTGGTCTTTATAGGAATCTTTTAAGTAGTTGAGATAGGGAATCTCTGTAATACAAGGCGGACAGGACGTAAACCATAAGTTGATTAAGGTCACCTTTCCTTTATAATCAGCATTTGTTTTGAGATTCGTCTTAAGATTTTGTAATTCAAAATCGGGGAGTGGTGTATTGATAAAACGTTGTACTCCTGTATTAATATCTAATGGGGCAGAGTTGGATTGTGAGAGGACAACTTCTACGTTTTGGATGATAGAATCTTGGCGTACTTGCGTAGAACGTATTTTATAACTAGCGGTTGTATATTTATAATTCGCTTGTTCTCCGTACAGGGTTTCAATGGTTTTTAGCTTTTCGCGAAAGCGTACTTCGTCAAAAATCTCATCTTGAAAATTATAATAGGTTTCTTGCCCTACTGAAAGTTGGCATATACCTACTACAATAAAAAATAAATAATATCTCACGATTGTTTTGTGTATTAATCTTCTAGAAATGCCATCACAGCGGTAGCAAAAGGCTCTTTTCTATACGTTGTATTATGATCTCCAGATACAATAACAAGAGACGCTTTTGGTAATAGGTTAGAAAGCTCTTTTGGATTTCCATTGTCAGTATCTTGATCTCCAGCAATCACTAAGGTCGTCGTTTTCATTTGTGAAAGCGATTTTTTAGATGCTACGGGTTGATAGCGCTGCGACCAACCTAATATCTCAAGATTTACATTTTTTGACTTAGCATATTTCACAGCACCTTCTGTCATATCGTTAAGAGGATCTAATCCAAGAAAGGCTCTTTCAAACAAAATACGTTTATCCCAGTCTGGATTTGTAAAATCTAATCCCATACCACCAATAACAGCTTTGTGAATACGAGGTTCTTTTGTAAGCCACTTGGCAAGTACAATAGCACCTCTAGAATACCCTATAGCAGTAATCGAATTGATGTTAAGGTGATCTAAAAGAGCTTTAAGGTCTTTTACTTCTGCATTGTTCTTA
>CAKZKZ010000459.1 GCA_937124495.1 uncultured Dokdonia sp.
CCTTGTGTACATTGAGAGGCTCATAGGTACATTTAGCACCATATTCATGTTCTAATCTGTACTGGATTACTTCATATTGCAGTGCACCTACAGTACCTATTACTTTACGACCATTCAGTTCTAGTGTAAATAACTGTGCAACCCCTTCATCCATTAATTGGTCAATTCCTTTGGTTAATTGCTTGGATTTCATTGGGTCTGCATTATTGATATACCTAAAATGCTCAGGAGAAAATGACGGAATTCCTTTGTAATGGATGTTTTCTCCAGAGGTAAGCGTATCACCAATTTTAAAATTTCCGGTATCGTGTAACCCTACAATATCACCGGGATAAGAGATGTCTACAATTTGTTTACGCTCAGCAAAAAAGGCGTTTGGACTTGAAAACTTCAACTTCTTTTTATTACGTACGTGCAAATACGGCGTATTACGTTCAAATACACCAGATACAATTTTTATAAAAGCAAGGCGATCTCTATGTTTTGGATCCATATTCGCTTGGATTTTAAAAACAAAACCTGAAAAATCCTTTTCATCAGGGTGGACTAGGCGTTCTTCACTTTGCTTAGGTCGTGGGGTAGGAGCAATGGCAACAAAACAATCTAGGAGTTCGCGCACTCCAAAACTATTTAAAGCAGATCCAAAAAATACGGGTTGTTGTTGTCCTGCGAGATAGGCATCTTTATCAAAATCTGGGTATACGCCTTGTACTAAATCTACTTCTTCTCGTAGAGTGTCAGCAGCATCAGTACCTATAAGTGTATCTAGCACTTCATCTTGAAGATCAGATATTTCTATTGTTTCTTCTATATTTTTTCTACTATCTCCACTAAAGAGATTAATATTTTTTTCCCAAATATTATAAATACCTTTAAAGTCGTATCCCATACCAATAGGAAAACTCAATGGTGTTACAGAGAGGTGTAATTTTTGTTCTATTTCATCCAATAATTCAAACGCATCTTTTCCTTCACGATCCAGTTTGTTTACAAACACAATGATAGGAATGTTACGCATACGGCATACTTCGACCAGTTTCTCGGTTTGTTCTTCGACTCCTTTGGCTACATCTATAACAACAATCACACTATCTACTGCGGTCAATGTTCTAAAGGTATCTTCTGCAAAATCTTTGTGTCCAGGAGTATCTAAGATGTTGATTTTAGTTCCTTTATACTCAAATGCTAGGACGGATGTAGCGACAGAAATACCACGTTGACGTTCTATTTCCATAAAGTCACTGGTAGCACCTTTTTTAATCTTATTAGATTTTACGGCACCAGCTTCTTGAATCGCCCCTCCAAATAATAATAATTTTTCTGTCAATGTGGTTTTCCCTGCATCGGGATGTGATACAATTCCAAAGGTTCTTCGTCTTGCGATTTCGTCTTTTACACTCATGAATATTTGCTATAATAATATGGTGCAAATATAAAGGAAACCATTAAGTAAAAAACTACGTATGTATCTTCAAAAACAGATTGTTTTTAAGGTGAAAATGTTAATAAGTTGTTTCATAACTAATTTTTATATCTATATAATATATACCTGAATTACTTTTTTATGAGAGAAGAGATAGCGTCATATTTTATAAAAATGGACATGTTATAAGAAAAAAAATAAAAAAAGGATTGAATTATGTATATGAAATTTGTGAAAATAAGTGTGTTTTTTTGAGAGAAATTGCGCTCTAAAATTTAATGAAAAAAGGAATTATTAAGAAGCATTTTAAAGCCATTTAAGAGGCTTTTTTTTTGAACTGCTATTTTTTGTTAAAAACACCCCGTAAAACTACCTGATTATCATTTTTAAGCTTTTTTGGATGGTTTTTTTTCTTTTTACGCTTTCGCGAAAGCGTACGCAACTTACTGAAAACACGGAATTTGTGTGAATTGGCTATCATGGGTACTACGTAAAAACCGTAGCTTTGTATGGGTTTTAAGGTCTTGTACTAAATCCGTACAAATTACTATGGAAAAACCATAATTTGTGTATCTTGTCGATGTTTTGGCTACAAAGGTCTAAAAATTAAAATAATATATTTCTAGTTAAAATTATTGAAATATATTTGGCTCACCCAGCTTGAATATTAATAAATAAAACAATCTATTGAATGCACAAATTAAATTGCTTAATAGATAAAATGATTTAAACAATTATAAATATTATGGTAGCGTATATTTAAATGTAAATATATGCATGGGGAAACTTCAATTTACAAATACACATTTAATAAAAGTGTATATACTACAGATTCTATCTCTTTATTAAAAGAGAGGAATCGTAACTCTCTCCAA
>CAKZKZ010000460.1 GCA_937124495.1 uncultured Dokdonia sp.
CAGCCTTTTCCCGCTATTTTTTACCAAAAAATAAATCCATAGCGGTGCTATGCATTGATTTTTTGGCAAAAACTATCATGAGGAAAGTCAATTCCGAACCGCAAAGGTACTATGTAAAAAAGCAATTAGTTCTTTGAAAAAAATATTAATTTTATAGCACAAAGGAGGTTGCCATAGAGCAAGCATCCAGAGTAGGCAGGACAGGTGTCCTGTCTACAATTTTGGATACTTTTTCTTTAGTTTCTTTTTTCGGATTTTGGTAATTTGAATCATAGGGTGTATTATTTTTAAAGAGGGTATAAATTAGAATCAAGGCTTTTCTTTGAACTGCTACATATCCTTTCATTTTAATAGCTGATCTTTCTACAACTCTATCAAATAATTGTTTGAATTGCGGTTCATACTTGACCAGAGTGATTGCTGGAAAATATAAAGCTCGGCGAATATGGGTATTTCCTTTTTTGGAAATCCTAGGTTTACCTTTAACTGAAGTTCCTGATTCTTTTTCTACCACATCATAGCCAGCGTAACTGGTAAGTTGACTTCTGGAGGTAAAAAGAAGAAAACCGTTTGTTTCTGCAATGACGGTTGCTACGGTAATAATTCCTAGACCTTTAACTTTGCAGATATTAGTTACTTTAGCATTCAATAATTCATCAGCTTTAACCGTCTGCTCAATTTCTTTTTCGACTTCTTTGAGTTGCTCATTGAGTAATTTCAGTCGTTGTTTCGACCTTTTGAGTACTTTTTTATTAGGTTCAAAAGAATGATTGAGTGCATGTATTTTATTGTTAAGTACTACTTTTTCTCTCAAAATGCTTACTCGATCACGAGTTAACTGTTTGAGTATGCGCATTTTAGTACTGATGGGCTGCCATTGAAATAAATCTCTTTCGATACCCATCTGACCTAGCATTTTCGCATCCTCCTTATCTGTCTTTGTTTTTAGATTAAGACTTTTGGCGTAATCCTTAGATTTGTTAGGTAAGACAACACTTACTCTGTAGCCATTATCATTTAAAAAATAAGACAGGTTTTCATAATAAACACCTGTAGCCTCAATAGTGATACGGACAGTTAATGAATCAATTCTTTTACTTTCTATCCATTTCATAAAGGCCATGAAACCAGCTAAAGTATTATTGAAAGTACGCGATCCATTGGTGGACTTGTTACCATTTTGGTCCAAGCGGTAAAAGCATACCTTGAAATCATCTTTGGAGATATCTACTCCTACATTTTGTTTGATTACTTGAATGGCACTTTTTTTTACTGGCATTTGAAACAGGTTATGTGATAAAAAAAACGGATCTCTCTACGTCTTGTCTCGTAGTATTATGCTGGCTGCAACTGATTTTCGAGTAGCGCCTTAAGTACTATTCAGACTCTAAAGAACCTCCCCAGAACAGAGCCTATCTTTGCGGGTACATACATCTTTTTAGAATGTTGTTTTGCGGATTGTGCTTCTGTTCCAGCGTGGTGCTATATTAATATTTTTTCAATCAACTTTTTCGCTCTTTTTATCTCGATGCAAATATACGAGCGGATGGGATGCCAAGGGAGAGAACCGCAAAGTGGACGGGATGGCTAGGGTCGTACATTGTTTTACATTCAAAGTAGGTCGTGTACAGCATTTATCATTCGATAACATGTAAGGTTTATCTTAATTTTTTTTGATCTCCATTTAACAATATTGACACTTCCTGATAATACAATGAAACAACAGTCAAAATACTCTCCTTCGCTTGCAAGTAGTTTATCCTTATCACACAGTTGGACAAAACTGCAAGAATTTGCAATTTGTTCCAAACTATGTTGTGAACATAACGCCAGGTGCTCAGATAATCCCTTCGTACGCAGTAAAAAATTAAACATATTGCTTTTCATTGAAGCGGAACGGTTCATTATCGAGGTCATTAGGGCCTCGCGAATTTGAGCAATAGTGAGTGGAGAGCTTCGGGTAGCTAATCCATACAAAACCTTCGATGTCTTTGTCACAAAAGTTGAATATACAGGCATCGGGACCCTATCGTATAAGTGATGATCTTCTGATGTGGTGTAATCTTTCGTGTCAACAAGAGCAAATTTTCTCATTAATATTTCCATCCTAACTGCTTTTTCTTTTTCCTAGAACAATGGTGTACAGGAGTTTTTGACATGAAACGAGAGGAGAAATCAATAAAGTGCAAACTGTAAGACATTAAACAAATATATAATACCTTGAGCGATAACTTCTTCATGACATCAGAATTGAATTGCTTAACATATGCTGCCTCAACATCATCACGAATAGGTAGC
>CAKZKZ010000461.1 GCA_937124495.1 uncultured Dokdonia sp.
TCTTATTTCTTGTAAAAATGAAGCAAAAAATGAGGATAAAACTCCAAAGAAAGTAGAAGCAGAGACAAATGTTGTGTTAATATACAATGATTTTAAACATTCATTAGCACAATGGTCACTTCATGAACCGTTTCAAAATGGTTCTTTAAATCCAATGGATTTTGCTCCTATAGCAAAAGATTTAGGGTTTACAGGGGTAGAATATGTAACACAGTTATATCCTTCAGTAGTTGAAACAGGAGATAATTACAGAGAACGTGTGATGACTTTGGCTGGTAAACTTCTTGAAATAAGTAAAAAAGCCGAAATAGAGAATGTTCTTATTATGGTAGATCATGCTGGAGAATTGGCAGATCCAAATTCTGAAAAGCTGAAAGAAGCCATAGAAAATCATAAAATTTGGATGGATGCGGCTAAACTTATGGGAGCACATTCTGTAAGAGCAAATTTATTTGGAGAATTAGATCCAGAAAAATGGCACAAGCTATCCGTAGCATCTCTTTCGGAGTTAGGTCTTTATGGAAAAGAAATAGGCGTGAATGTCATTATAGAAAATCATGGAGGTTGGTCTAGTGATGGTGCAAAATTAGCATCAGTGATGAAAGAAGTAAACATGGAAACGGTAGGAACACTCCCAGACTTTGGAAACTTTTGTGTAAAACGTGAAGGAGGAGAACGATGGGGAGCTCCTTGTGTAGAAGAATATGATACCTATAAAGGAACGATGGAATTAATGCCTTATGCAAAAGGAGTATCAGCTAAATCATATAACTTTGATGAAGCTGGCAATGAAACAAAGTTAGATTATGGTCGATTATTGCAAATTGTGAAAGACTCCGGTTTTAAAGGATATGTAGGAACCGAGTATGAAGGACCTCTTGAAGATCCTAAAGAAGGCATTAGATTAACCAAAGCATTGGTTGAAAAATCAATAAAGAATCTTAAATAAGATATATATATGAAGGCAACAACAAGACTACAATTATCGATCATGATGTTTCTAGAGTTTTTTATCTGGGGAGGTTGGTTTGTAACGATGGGAACTTTTTTGGGGAATAACCTATCTGCTTCTGGCGCAGAAACAGGAATGGCATATTCAACACAATCTTGGGGAGCTATTATAGCACCTTTTATTATTGGATTGATTGCAGATCGATTTTTTAATGCAGAAAAGATTTTGGCAGTACTTCATTTAATTGGAGCTGTCTTAATGTATCAAATGTCACAAACGACAGATTTTAATGTGTTTTATCCGTATGTATTAGGATATATGATTGCATATATGCCAACACTGGCATTGGTGAATTCTGTATCCTTTAATCAAATGACAGATCCATCAAAAGATTTTCCATTTATTCGTGTATGGGGAACCGTAGGTTGGATTGTTGCAGGCTTGTTAATCAGTTTTGCTTTTAAATGGGACTCTGCAGAAAGTATAGGAAATGGATTATTAGCAAATACCTTTTTAATGACTGCGATTGCATCTGCACTATTAGGAATATTTAGTTTTACATTACCTAAAACACCTCCTAGTGGAAAAGGAGAAAAAGTAAGTGTTTCAGATATATTAGGGCTTGATGCTTTAAAACTATTGAAGGATAGAAACTTTCTAGTTTTCTTTCTTTCGTCTGTATTGATTTGTATTCCTTTAGCATTTTACTATCAAAATTTAAGTCCTTTCTTAACTGAGTCTGGTGTAGAAAATTCGACAGCCTTAGCTTCCATTGGTCAAGTTTCTGAAGTTGTGTTTATGTTGTTATTACCGTTTTTCTTCAAAAAATATGGTTTTAAAAAGACCATTCTTGTAGGAATGCTTGCTTGGACATTACGTTATCTATTATTTGCTTTTGGTGATACAGGAGATTTATTCTTTATGGTCATTACAGGTATTGTTTTACATGGGATTTGTTATGACTTTTTCTTTGTGTCTGGACAGATTTATACTGACAGCAAAGCTGGAGAGAAAGTAAAAAGTGCCGCACAAGGATTGATCACATTGGCTACCTATGGAGTCGGAATGCTTGTAGGGTTTTATGTAGCTGGTAAAATTACAGATGCAAATATAGTAGGAGAAGGGCACGATTGGAATTCAATATGGATTTTCCCAGCGATTTTTGCAGCGGTGGTATTTGTGATTTTTGCCATTGCATTTAAAAACGAAAAAATAGAATATACAGAATAAGAATACTATGAGTAACAAAATAAAATGGGGAGTCCTTGGTGGTGGTGGCGATAGCTTAATAGGCGTATTACACAGAGTTGCTGCAAGTATGTTTGATGCGTATCAACTTACAGGCGCTGTTTTTAATCCTGATGTGAATGTGAGTCTCGCTTTCGCGAAAGAAATAGGCATTGCAACAGATCGTATTCATGCGAATCTGGATGATATGATTGCATCAGAACTAGCACGTCCAGAAGCAGAGCGTATCCAAGTATTTTCCATACTAACGCCTAACTTTCTACACTTCCCAATGGCAAAGCAACTATTGGAAGCAGGGTTTCATGTGATTTGTGAAAAACCAATGACCATGACCTATGCCGAAGCGTTAGAACTGCAAGCCATTCAGGAAAAAAATGGGAATATCTTCGGACTGACACATACTTATACAGGATATCCTATGGTGCGCCAAATGAAAGCGATGATTGCTAACGGTGAGATAGGAACGATTCAGAAAGTAGATGTTCAGTATTACCAAGGATGGATTAATCCACTCATACACGATACCGAACAACGTGCTACCACATGGCGATTGAATCCTGAGAAATCAGGAATTAGCTGTTGTATGGGTGATATTGGCGTACATGCGTATCAAATGTTAGAGTTTGTTACCGGACAAAAAGTACAATCGATTTTAGCCGATTTAAACCACTTGTATGCAGATAACCAAATGGATATTGATGGGACGGTTTTATTGCGTTTAGGAGAATATACCAAAGGCGTACTGCGATCAAGTCAAATAGCGACAGGAGAAGAAAATAACTTTACGGTAGCCATTTATGGTAAAAAAGCAGCGCTTAAATGGGAACAAGAAAACCCTAATTATCTGTATTTACTGGAGGAAGGACAGCCTTTACGTACGCTAAAACCTGGGCATACATATAATAGTGAGTTTTCATTAGACGGCACAAAACTACCCCCAGGACATCCAGAAGGCATCTTTGATGCGATGGGGAATATCTATAAAGGCGTTGCAAAAGCCATACGAGGTGAAAAATTCCATGAAGGAGAATATCCTAGTATGACGGATGGAGTACGCGGAATGAATTTTATAGAAAAAGCAGTGCAGTCTCATCGTGATGGGAATGTGTGGATTACATTAGAATAAGATGATTATGAAGAAATTTATTTTACTTTTTACAATTCTGTTAGTGTTTGTAGGATGTGGTTCAGATGATAATCCAGAGCAAATGCAAATGATGGATGAGTCGGAAACCCCTATGGAGGATGAAGAAATGGAAGAATCTGAAGATACAGGAACATTACGTATGATTGAAATATCGTATAAACTTGATGGAGGAGATAATATTGAGATAGAGCGTAGTCATTTTGTAAATGATAGGCCCGTACGAGACACATTATTTAGACCTGATGGTAGTATTGGATACATCACTACGCATGAATATAATACAAGCGGAAATTTAATAAAGGAGATCGCTACTTTTTTTGATTCGGATCAAAATGATCGTGTAGATATACGCGAATTTACCTATGACCAACAGGACAGAATTATAAGAAGGTTATATACAGAAGGTATAAACTCTAGTAATGGATTTGTATTAGATGTTAATTTTAATTACGGTTCAAACACAGTGAACCTAAGTGATAATTTTAACAATAGCTCTATATGGGTGTTAGATAATGAAGGTCGTGTTATTACAGATGAATCTACAAATGGTTCATTTGCGCAGGCCATATATGTGGATTCTAATCTTGTAGCGATGAATACAAACTATAGACCAGAGGAGAATTATCAATTTGAGTTTGATCTATCTACATCTGTTCAAGGGGGTTTTGATGACAAAACAATTCTTGGTAATAATTTGATAAACCACTTGATTTATAATAGACAGATAGCTGATGGAGGTTATAAAGTATTTCAGAATAATTATATAACTGGATTCACATATTCTTATCTTTTGAATGGAGCTCCTGAAATTCAAAATGTAGAATACACCTATGAATTTGATAATCAAGGTCGTTTAAAAAAACGTACAGAAAATTCAGAATTTTATCCAGCACGAGAGCTTATTGATTATGAGTATTTCTATAACAATTAGATAAAGTAAATGTACGCTTTCGCGAAAGCGTACAAAGTAAAGAAATTTTAATAACGAGATTTCCATCGAAGTCTATGCTGAGCGTAGTCGAAGTATGGGAATGAAAAAAAGTCTCTCCTTTGGAGAGATTTAGAGAGGCTTATGAAAACAATAAAAGGACCAGCGGTATTTCTAGCGCAATTTATGGATGATAAAGCGCCGTTTAATTCGTTAGACGGACTCTGTAAATGGGCAGCAGATTTAGGATATAAAGGGATTCAAATCCCAACGTGGGAAAGTCGGTTGATAGACTTGACCAAAGCGGGAGAGAGTAAAACGTATTGTGACGAACTGAGAGGTAAAATCAATGACTATGGTCTTGAGATTACAGAGCTTTCTACACATTTACAAGGGCAATTAGTTGCCGTACATCCTGCGTATGATCTGATGTTTGATAATTTTGCGCCAGATGATTGTAAAAACAATCCTAAAAAGCGTACCGAATGGGCACGTCAACAAATGATAAGTGCCGCTAGAGCGAGTAAGCATTTAGGGCTGAATGTAAGTGCTACGTTTAGTGGTTCATTACTTTGGCATACCATGCATCCATGGCCACAACGTCCAACAGGATTGGTAGAAATGGGATTTGAAGAATTAGCCAATAGATGGCTTCCTCTACTCAATGAATATGATGCCAATGGGGTAGATGTTGCTTATGAAATTCATCCAGGAGAAGACTTACACGATGGCGTTACGTTTGAACGTTTTTTAGAAGCGACAAACAATCACAAACGTGTAAATATACTCTATGATCCAAGTCATTTTGTATTGCAACAATTAGATTATATTGAATATATAGATCATTATCATTCGCTTATAAAAGCTTTTCATGTAAAAGATTCAGAGTTCAAGCCTGATGGAAAGCGTGGGACTTTTGGAGGATATAGCGATTGGCAAGATCGTGCAGGGCGTTATCGCTCTCCAGGTGATGGGCAAATAGATTTTAAAACAATCTTTACAAAACTGACCGAGTATGGTTGTGATGTATGGGCTGTGATGGAGTGGGAATGTTGTGTGAAAAGCCCTGAACAAGGTGCAAGAGAAGGGGCACCGTTTATTGCAAGTCATATCATAGAAGCGACACAAAAACGATTTGATGATTTTGCAGGAGCCGATATTGATAAAGAATTATTAAAGAAAATACTAGGATTATAAAATTGATATTATGAAAAAACTAATGATACTTTCTGTAGCAACACTTGCTATGTTTAGTTGTAAAAACGAAACAACAGAATCTAAAGCAGAAGCAACTCAGGAAGAAACAAAAGTAGTTGAGACACCTGACCCAACATCAGAATGGATTACATTATTTGATGGGACTTCTATGGATCAATGGAGAGGATATGGTACAGCTACCATGTACTCAGAATGGACGATAGAAGACGGGGCTATGGCTTTTACGCCAGGCAAAGAAGGTGGGAAGAATATTATTTCTAAAGATACCTATGAGAACTTTGTACTTTCTTTAGAATGGAAAATTTCTGAAGGAGGAAATAGCGGTATTTTTTGGGGAGTTCATGAATCTTCAGATTATAAAGAAGCGTATGAGACAGGACCGGAGATACAAGTATTGGATGATGCGAAGCACCCTGATTCATTTGTCGCTGAAGGAACTCACAAAGCAGGATCTTTATACGATATGATTAGACGCCCAGATGGATTGATTAATCCAGCAGGTGAGTGGAACAAAGTAGAACTAGAAGTAAACCATGTAACGAATCTTGCTAAACTAAAATTGAATGGTAAAGATGCCTTTACATTCCCTGTTCACGGAGAGCAATGGGATACCATGGTCGCAGGATCAAAATTTGCAGACTGGAAAGGTTTTGGTAAATACCAAAAAGGCCATATCGGATTGCAAGATCATAGCGATAAAGTATGGTACCGTAATATCAAAATTAAGCCTATAAAATAAAGCTCAAAAAGGAATTTAATTCAATAGACAGAAACAAATCTAAGCGTATGAATGTAGAAAATAGTATACTCATATTACAAGGTGTTTTGTTTCTGTCTATTGCTTATTATTATGTAAAAAGACCTCCTAAAAAGATCAATCATTTTTACGGGTATCGTACACGGCGTTCTATGGCCAACCAAGAAATCTGGGACTTTGCCAATCGTCAAAGCGCAAAAGATTTTATGCGTGTGGCCATCGTTACGATGGTTACAGGTTTAGTATTACTTCCTTTTGAGAACCCTCTAAAAATTCTCATACAGGTAGGGGTATTGCTTATGGGCCTTGGAGTTGCGGTATGGCACACAGAAAGAGAAATAGGCAAATACTTCGATAAAAATGGAAATAAGAAATCATAAAACATAGAGAAATAACCCTACTTATATGGATATTATTTTCTTGTGGACCCGCTTTCGCACTTCGACATGCTTAGTGTAAACTTTAACTAGGCTAAAAGCGTATAAAATTAACCTGTACCTATTACAGAATATCTACATCCTTTACGAATCATCACTATCCTCAAAGGTGAGTGAGACAACATCAGAAGATCTTATTGTTGTTTTTGCTTCAGGACTTTGAAGGGTTATGGTCTTTGTATCATCACCAGCAAGAACTTCATAGTTTAATGTGAATTCACTTAAGATTTCTTGTGCCTCAGCAAGCGTTTTTCCTATTACATTAGGAGTTGCTCTGAGTTCTGCTCCTTCGGGTGCAGGAATAGGTTTTATCATAAAATCTAATTCTACACTTGAATTTACATTGATATTATATTTATTAGAGTTACTTGCATTAATAGGCGTTGCATACATTTTTACTCTTGATAATCTATTGGATGGAGTTGGTGTACTGCTACCAGATTGTGACATAGATAAGGATATCTTTGCCTTTACTTTTGTTTCAGGAATGGTATAAAATGTAGGCTGATATCCGATTTCTCGTAATCGCTTATTCATTAAAGCTCCATCTTCATCATCATATAAAGCGAGTGCTTGAGCTAATGACCCTGCATCTAATGCGGCTTGCGCATCAGCGACTCCTTCTCCTATGGAAGCAATGAGGTTCCCTAATGGCGCTGCCATGGTATCATTCATAAATTCTTTGGGATTACTTGACATAGTGTATTAATTTAAGTGTTGATTATTTTTTGCAAAAATGACAGTGATAGTCGTATCGGGTGTGGTAACGATTCCTGGTTCTGGTGATTGTTTAAAAGCTTGCCCTTCTA
>CAKZKZ010000462.1 GCA_937124495.1 uncultured Dokdonia sp.
TGTTAGTGATAACGTCGAAGATATTAAAACTATCCAGTCTTGGTTTGTGGGCTCCGATCTTGAGGGGGCTGTTAATAAGGTTCGTGAGTTAGAAAATAGATTTGCGGAAATAAAAAGTGCTCTGTCAACTTCAAAAAAAGAGCTAGGGAAAGTGATGAGAGGTGGAAGTGGATTTAAGTAACTTAAAAAAGATGTGGGCACCCAAAATTAAGCGTAAAAGCTTAACTAGTGGAAGTTATGATGAAGTTATTAGTTTTTGTGAAAGATATATCGAGTTTTTGGATGAAAAAGATAGCGATAGCGACCTTATAAAAAAGCACTATGCAACGATTCTTGAAAAGCAAGCGATTCAATATTTACACAAAGAAGAAAAGGATATTTCACTAGAATTACTTAAAGAAGCACAACAACATGTAGGCAAAGGCAAACAACCTATTACAGACCAGTTATTAAACTGGTTACAAAGAGGTTTTTTAGTGACAAAGAAGCAACTCTCGGCACTACAGAAAAAACACCAATACTTTATTGTAAGAGCAGATGTAGTCAATCCAAAAATTGCTCTTGAACTCCCAGCAGTTATTTCATAATTATTAAAAAAACAAAACACATGAGTTACACAGAAGATATTACGAATGGAGCAAGCATCTTACAACAAGTAGATGTTACTGATATTATTACCTCACTCGCTCTAGGAATTGCAGCAGCACAAGAAAAGTTGGATGATAATTCTATCAAACAATTGACCAAGCTTTCTGAAACCGAAGTCGGTGACAAATCCTTATTAGAACTTGGATTTACACCTGCCTTTTATTCTTTTGATTATGCAGATGTAAGTGCCTCTATCAGTTTACGAATGGCATTAAAAAAATCGGATGAATTTGGAGCAAAACTAAGCGCTGATTATAAAAGTAACGCCGACTTTGATAAAAACTTCTTTAATAAGTTAGAGAACAATAAGAAAAAGGAAACTAGAAAAGAATTTAAGTCTGTCAAGGATATTTCGCTTAAAGCGAAAGTAACAAGCAACTTGACCCTTAATTCAGATTCATATAATATGCATCAAGAAGACGGTGCTATTTCTAAAGTAGAGCATTTTGGAGAAAACGTACGTACCAATAATCAAGAATATCGTGTCGTTAAAGAAATAGAAGAAGCAAAAGAAGTTGTCAACCAATCTTCTTCTGGAGTCATTATACGTAAGTCAGGGCCATATGTAACTGTTTATATTCCCGAAACACCTACTACCTCATTTGGGCTTCTTAAATTAGATGCCACCTACCCAGCAACGAGCTCAAGTGGAATCACAATTGAATTAAGCTCTGCAGTTAATTTTAAAAAATACGGAACCTTTAACACCACGTTTAATAGAGCAAAAACGGCAAATACAGGAACTGTATACGGGATTACAGAATCAGGCTTTACAACAGATGGAGCGACATTTGTAAAACCTAAGGTTTATTTTGGATGGGATCTAGACGCTTTTGATCCTTTGTATAATGAAGGAAGTGTCTCTAATGCAACTCCAGAGTTAGCACTATACTTAAAAACCATAAAGTATATACTACAAAAAGATCCTGATTCAAAAATCAATGTCAAAGGATATACAGACGGAAGCGGTAAAAAAGATTATAATAAAGACCTTAGTAAACGAAGAGTTGAAGCTGTAAAAGAATATATTTTTGGAAAAGTAAGTGATGATGTTTCAGAAGCCAGAATTAAAACAGCGCTTTATGAAGGAGAATCTCTAGCAACTAATGAAGATAAAGACGAAACATTACGATATGTCTCTATAGAAGTCATTTCTGATAATGATTATATTTTCTTCCAAGGTGGTCTTATTGATGCTGATGATGCCACACCCAATGTAGCTTCTACAGATGCTAATAAATTCATTGTTTTAGAAGATACAACGGCAGTTACACCTCCTACAATTATCAAATTTACCTACGGAGGTGAAGAAGTGATTATTAAAGAATCTGCTGTAGACGAAACTTCAAAACTTAGCAGCAAAAGTTTAATACACGGTTTTCATCATGAGAAAGTAGGCGAAGTAAGCTACTTATTACATGAAGAATCTGTAGTCACCTATTCTGTATTTAATAGTGAGTCTGAAGAACTAGATGTCACTGTAGATGGTGTTGCCTCTGCCGATCTGGATAAAAGCACGACCAAAGTATTTGTAAGTGATACAGAGACTTCCAAAACACGTTTAAATACGTCATCAAAAGATGTAGATGGTAACAGAACATTTGCTGTAAGTGGTAGTATTGATTTTAGAACCTCAAGACAATTTGATATGTCTGTAGAAGGAAATGCAGCACTAGCAGCCCGTATGAAATCGGTCCCTGCGCCACAAGAGTTTCTTGATTATATCAGTCAGGTATTAACAGATTCTAATAGCGTTTCATAATGTCTGTAGGAGCCGAAATTTCTAGAACGCTTGTTAATGCACCATTGCCGCAACTCATTGAGCAATTAGGGGTCTCTATAGCAAATGCACAAGCAGCACTAGACAAAAACTCTATACAACTTGCGAATGCCATGAGTGCAGATGAGGTAACCGTAGGAAATAAGAAATATAGTCTGATTGCCTTAGGGTTTGCACCTACCTTTTATCAATTTACAGAAGCCACCGTAGAAGTAAAACTAGAATTCTCATTATCAGAATCAGAATCTTTTAGTGTGGGTGGTAGTATAGGGGGGAGTTCTTCTTCGAAGGATGGAGAAAAAAAACAAACCATGTTCAGTGCAAGTCTTACAGCCAGTTATGCCAGAAAGTTTGAAATGAGTGCAGAAGGAGCTTCATCTATTGCTGCGCGTATTGTTTCATTACCAGCGCCAGAAATATATCATGAGCTCTTAAAAGAACTCGCAGCAAATACATAACTATTTATATACACTAATATTTAAAAACAAAAATCATGTTTAATAACAATCCACGCATAGGTCAAGAGATTCTTGATGTCCCAATGGGAGATATGATACGCCAAATGGCGTTTGCGATCGCCGAAGGTCAAATGGCTCTCGATGAAAACTCTATTGAAGTTGCAGAAATGATGGGAGGTTTAAAAACCATCACAAAAGAAATTAACGGAGAAGAGGTCGTTACTTTTGAAGACAGTAGAGTCTTCTTTGGAAAAGAAAGAGTTTCTATCTCAGATGCCGTGACTATTTATAACACCACGACAGATGATAGTATTAAAAGTCAAATATATAGACCTAAATATATAGAAACAACTGATAGTCCAACTCATAAATTAAATACGACTAGTGGTCTTTATGAGGTTGCTTCTGCTAGCCAAACGCACAAACTAAATACAGATCCGTACAATATAGATACTTTTAGATATGTAATAGAAGAGGCAGGTGGTGTTTATAGCATAGATGACACAAACATAGAGCTTGTACCTTCCTCATCTCCAGCGCTGACTGAAATTATTATTCCAAGTCGTGTTTCCTTATTAGAATTAGGGTTTACACCTACTTTTTATCAGTTCATCGATAATATTATTGAAGTTAAGGTATCTATCAAATTTACAAGAGAAGGTTCCTCTAGTGTAAGTGTAAAAAGAGACAGCAAGACAAGAAGTGCTTCTATCGGATTTAGTAGAGGGCGCGTGCGTGCTAGACGTAATGTAACAACTTCACAAGTAAACGCTAACTACTCTCAAAAGTTCAGTTATTCGGCAGAAGGATCAAGTTTACTGCGTACCAAACTTGTACCTATCCCGCCACCAGCATTATTGGAAGAGCGTATCCAGCAACAAATGGAAATCTCTAGATTAGAAGCCAATAAAGCTTAAAAGGTATGGCAAATATCACAAGAGAATTAATGAATGCACCCCTTCCCGAGATGGTAAAGAATCTCGGGACAGGTATTGCAGAAGCACAATATGCATTAGACAAGGTCTCTATTAAGATTGCCCAAATGATGTCGGGCTTTAAAGAAGATAAAAACGGTGTTTTAGTGCAAGACCCAGATTCGTTAATAAAATTAAAAGAAGGAGAGCCAGGTTACAGTTTGTTAGCATTAGGATTTACACCTACTTTTTATCAATATGTAGACACACTCATGGAGATTAAAACGTCTTTTTCTATGACACAATCCAGAGAGATTGGCGTTTCTGCTTCTGTTGGCGTAAAGGCATTTATGGTCACCGCGTCTGTATCGGCAAGTTATTCTCAAAAGTATCAATACTCAGCAGAAGGAAGCTCACTTATACGCACAAAACTCGTGACAGTACCTTCTCCTCCTATTTTTGAAGAACGACTTAAAGAACTTTTACGTAACGAACCACAACCTTCATAATCGCATGGCAAAAAAGTGGACTTCATTCTTAAAACCAGATACAACGCCTGATAAAAAAAAGGAGGTATCTCAAGATATAGATCTATCATCAATTCTTGAAGACAATGAAGATATTCAACAGCTTCTTCAAGAAAAGAAAGCATTAGAAGAAGCACTTAAAAATACGCCTGGCACAAAAAAGGAAGGTGAAGGTGATCCACGCTTTCGCGAAAGCGAAATTACCCCGATCACCACTAAAAAAAAGTTAGAAAAAAAATGGTCACAGAATCGTGAAGAACTTCTCAAAAAGAAAAAAGAGAAAGAGAAACAAAAGGATCTGTGGGAGAAAAAGAGAAACTTAAAAAAGGCCAAACTTTCTGAAAAAACGAAAAAAAAGGAACCGCTAAAGATTCGTTCCAAGAAGAAAAAAAAAGAAGCGCCTTTACGAAAGAAGAAAGAAACCCCGGCACCTCCTAAACGACGTGTTCATAAAAAAACAAGTCAAAAGGAAATTGAAGATTGGCTCAAACAACGTCTCAAAAAAGGAGTTGAAGAGTCTGCCATAAAGAAAGAAGCAGAAGCATGGCTACAAAAACAAGAAAAAGTACTTGATTCCTCAAAAGAGCAACTCATCCAGAAAAAGAAAGAAGCTCAAAATTGGATAGAAAAGCAAGAGAAGATTAAAGAAAAAGCACTGGAGAGTTTAAAAAATAAACAGCTAGAAAATAGTATTCCTGAAAAACTTAAAAAACCAGTAGATACCGTTTACGCATACTTAGATCAAAAAAAGAAGAAAAAACCAACGCTGAAAGATTTAAGTACCAATTTTCAAAGAGTATACAAGAAAAAACAAGACGTTTTAAAAAACCCAAACCTAGAAAAAAGCTGGGAAGAACTACTTGATAAGAGACGAGAAGTGGTCTCACAAAGTAAAAAGAGCAAAAAAGAGATAGATCAAAAGATGAAAATTGTTACCACAGTAGCAAAAGACATTTGGGAAAAACGAGACCTTCTCAAGAAAGAACGAATTCAGGAAGCATTAGCAGAAAAAAAAGAACTTTTACGAGCAGAAGCAAAAAAGCAGGCGAAAGCCCAAGAACGTAAACAAAAGAAAAAAGACGATCGTTTTTCTTAATATAAACAACCATGGATAATCAAGCATCTAGCGCATTAACACTCAAAGAAATCCTTTTAGGAATTACAGACAGTCTTAATCAAGCACAACATAAACTGCGTAATATGGCCCCCTATGATGAATACGGGAGACCTAATACTATGTATCAAATTCCGTATTTAGATTTTAACTTACAAGTGACTTCTGAGTTTGAAAGCATACCACAAACAACAGCACCATTAACAGAATCAGTCATAAATCCTAGAGCACTACCGCAAAAACAAGCGATGTTTTTTAGGCCTGCAAAACCTAAAAGTCAATCAAGTAATACATCCACCGAAGTCGTCAGTACCATAAGCGGTCGTTTTATCGCAACAATACCTAATGAAGGGGTTCCTCAAATTATTTTAAGATGTAATTACCAAACGCCCGTACTTGCTCCTAGTGGTACTGTTTATGAAGTCCCGCTTGAAGTTGTTATAGAAAATGCTGCCGGAGAAAAGATGTCTGGAATGCGTGTAGAATACAACTTTAATGAAGACAAAACAACATTAATAAATGGTGTTGCAGTAACAACACCTCCTACATTTGATACGCAAGAGATGCTTACCGATGGAAATGGTATCGCTCTAAATACTGTGTATCTAGACGCTGTAGATTACAACAGTGGCAAAACATTATTTTTTGATATAAACGCTGGGACTATTTTAAAGAAAATTTCTATCAGTAAACTATAATCTTATCAAGACATGAAACTATTTTTCAAAACAATTGTAAAAGATCATTTAGATAAGGTAGCTGATGAAATGAAGCTCGCCATTCAATTTTACAATACAGATACTAAAATCTGGGAAACAATCGCCACAGAGAGTACTGGCTATAATAATGGTATATATACTTATGAATACTATATTCCTTCTCGTATATATGGTGATCAACCTACCTTACGTAAAATACGTGAAGTTCTTCAGTCAGGCGGGATGCCTATGTTTAGACTTATAGACGCCAATGCTAAGGAACAAATACATATCCTAGCAGCACAAGGAGTCTATACAATATCTCAAGAAAGTGATGACATTAACTACAATTTTGAAACCCTATATCTTCTAGAAAGAGAAAAAATAGAAGGATTAAACGATCCTAAAATACCATCGGTTTTAATAGCCACTAAAAGCAATTCACAGGATATAAATCCTCAAATGGAAGATCTCAAGAAAGAGATAGAAAAATTAAAACAAGAAGCAGAAAATCGAAACGAAGGGCAAGAAAATTCTGGGGATCAAGCTGCAGAAATTGACGCTCTTAAGGCTAGAGTTAATTCACTAGAAAATGATATTCTTCATCTTAATCATGAAAAACAAGAATTGCTTGATAGCCAATCTGAACTACAGCAAAATTTAGAAAATGTAACTGCAGAGAACACGGATCTTAGAACAGATATAACACACAAAAATCAAACGATTCAATCTCTTGAAGAGCAACTTCAAGCACAGAATGAAGGGAATGCTAACAATAGTGCTATTATTCAAGGATTAGAACTTGAGAAACAAACATTACAAGAAGAAATAGATCATCATATCTCAGAAAAAACAATCTTAGAAACGACCATCACCCAACAAGGAGAAACGATAAATACTCAAATTTCCGAGATCAATCATTATAAGAATATAGAAATACAGCAACAAAACACCATCGAATCTTTAGAGTCTGAAAAGCAAACGTTACAAACTCAAATAGACGAATTATCACAAGAGGCTTCAGAAGAAGAATATATTCCTAAGTCTGTTTCTGCCAATAAACTCTACACAGATATCATTGATGAAATTCAAATAGCTAAAGAAAACACCCAGTCTTCTGGTTTTAAACTTTCTAATATTTCTCTTAATCTAAAAACTGTTGCTGAGAAAGATGCACAAGGATTGCGTTTTCAAGTAATTGACATTAATAATGCTTCAGAGATTAATGGTGCGGCCATCAGTGATATAAAGATTGATATTACAGAAGATGAAACGCCTGTTGCAAATGAACTCATTGTACCAAAACTGATAGGCCTCACAGAAACCGCAGCTCGTACATACCTAGAAAAATTCAATTTACGATTAG
>CAKZKZ010000463.1 GCA_937124495.1 uncultured Dokdonia sp.
TAGCTTCTGGATTTATAGAAGAACTAGTTGGGAGTCAATTGTTAGTGAGTGAGTTGGAGCCCTCAGTATCTGGACCTGAGTTTACAGATCAAATTATCCCTGTGCTAAAAAAGTTGAATGGGACAGATGATCTCATAGAAAAACTAGAAGATACACAAAGAAGAATACAAAAGCTAGACACAAAAATAGGAAACCCTTCCACAGATTATATAGATATAAGTACCTCACTAGAGACATTAAATACAGGCTTTGAACTAAAGTATTTATTTCAAACAGATATGTCGCTAAACCCTCAAAAAAATGTACTAAACAAACAATTGATCTATAAAGTGCGTCGCGCTATGCGATTAATCAATAAGATATCACAGGCGCCTAGTGAAACGCTGTTGTCTCAATTTAGAAACGCATTTCAGGAACGATATGAGGATAGAGAAGTGCCTTTGTCACAAGCATTGGATGTAGAACTAGGTGTTGGATTTCTTCAAAATAAAGACTCAGGAGATGTAAGTGAGTTAATAGATGATAATATGCTTCCCGGAAAGCCATCCAAAATTGCGATTAAAGATGTAAAATGGAATAGTATACATTCTATTTTACATAAAGAGCTATTAAGTTGTCTACGTAAAGATGAGCAAATACTTACGCTGCAAGATGCTGATTTTGATAATTTTGAAGAATATTGGGGTGATCTCCCTGATACGATATCAACGATGGTTGAGGTCATTACTGTTGATGGAGAAGAGCAGATTGTCATGTCTAATGCAGGAGGTTCAAGTGCTGCAAATTTATTAGGAAGATTTTGTCACAGTGACCCAGAAATTCATGACTATGTAAAAGAAATTATAGCTGTAGAAGAAAAGTGTAATCCAGATAAAATGCTCGCTGAAATTGTGCACCTTCCTGAATCTAGAGTGGGTAATATATTGATGAGACCAGCGCTTAGAAGGTATGAAATTCCGTATTTAGCTAAGTCAGTATTAGATACAGAGGTACAGTTGCCTATAGACGATTTAATGGTATCTGTAAAAAGAAATAAAGTCGTTTTACGTTCAAAAAAACATAATAAAGAAGTCATTCCACATTTGAGTAATGCACATAATTATTCTAGTGGGGCATTACCTATTTACCAATTTTTGGCAAATATGCAAAGCCAAAACAAAAGAGGTGGTATTGGTTTTCATTGGGGACCTTATGAGGAAGATTTTCCTTTTCTGCCCAGAGTAGTGTATAAAGGAGTTGTTTTAGCATCCAAAACTTGGAATATCTTAAAGGCTGATATAGAGGTGCTTCAAAATTCTCAAAAAAATATGGGTAATTTTCAAGAGAATTTGGAACTACTAATTAAAGAAAAACAGTTGCCTCAGTTTGTACTCCTTAAAGACAGTGATAATGAGTTGTTAATCAACTTACAAAATATGACAAGTGTACAAATGTTGTTGTCAACAGTAAAAAAACGAACGCGATTTATACTTAAAGAATTTTTACATAGTGATCAAAGTATTGTTTCAGATGGTAGTGTATCGTATACAAATCAAGTGATTCTATCTTTTTATAATGAAAACCTTTTAAAACAATAATCAGATGTCTAATACACAACGCACATTTATACCAGGAGATTCGTGGGTGTATTACAAAATATACACAGGAACAAAAACATCTGATATTATCCTTACAGAAGCGATTAAGCCTATTGTAGAAGAGCTAACGGCAAAAGGATGTATTGATCAATGGTTTTTTATACGATATGCAGATCCTAAGCATCATATAAGAGTTCGTTTTCATTACAATGACCCAAATGCTATTGGGACGATTATGAGAACGGTGTATGAGCGATTAGACGCTTTCGCGAAAGCGGACTTAATCTGGAAAATACAAATAGATACTTATAATCGAGAAATCGAACGATACGGAGAAGAGCATATAGAAATAGCAGAACAATTATTCTCTCATGAGAGTGATATGATTGTTAATTTTTTAGACATGGTCGATGGAGAGGAAGGAGAAGAACTCCGATGGCTATTTGGGATAAGAGCATTGGATGCGATGCTCGCAGACTTTGGGTATTCTGAAGATCAGAAATTAGCGTTTATGGAACGCTTAAAAACTGGATTTGGACTTGAGTTTGGAATGAACAAGTTTTTAAAGAAACAATTAGATGAAAAATTTCGCGCAAAGCGAGAAAAAATAACTTTCTTTATAGACTTTAAAGCAGAAGATAAGCCAGAATATGAACCCCTTTTAGAATTACTGGCCTATAAGAGTGAGCAATGTAAGCCTACGGTTGATTTACTTAAAAAATTAGCGAGTGGTGAGGTAATAGATAATTACTTAGGAAGTTATGCTCACATGCTCATGAATAGAATGTTTAGATCAAAAAATAGAATGCATGAGATGGTGGTATATGATCTTTTATATAGACATTACAAAGTGGCTTGGGGTATCAGAACATTTAAGAACAAAAAGAAATAATCATAGTTAAAAAACAGTCGTATATATTTTGAAGAAGTTTCCTTTTTATAAACAAGCAGATAGTAAAGATTGCGGGCCTACGTGTCTCAAAATGATTGCTAAATATTATAAGAAGCCTATACCTATTCAATTATTAAGAAGCCTAAGCGAAACCACGAGATCTGGGAGTAGTCTATTAGGAATTAGTAATGCCTCAGAAAAGCTAGGCTTTAGAAGTTTAGGCGTAAAAATAACGTTAGATCAACTTCAAGAAGAAGTACCATTACCTTGTATACTTCATTGGAATAAAAATCACTACGTTGTACTGTATAAAATATCAAGAGGTGTTTTTCATATTTCAGATCCTGCACACGGGATTTTAAAATATACGAAAGAAGAACTCCTTAAATTTTGGATAGGTAATAATGCAACAGATGCTACTGCAGAAGGAATTGCACTTTTACTTGAAACAACGCCTAAATTTTATGAAGAGAATTTTGATGAAGAAAAAAAGAATTTCGGTTTTGCCTTCATCTTCAAATATGTTTACAGATATAAGAAGTTTATTGTCCAGTTAATTATTGGATTACTTGCGGGAAGTTTATTGCAGGTTGTTTTTCCATTTTTAACGCAAAGTGTCGTTGATGTCGGTATTAAGACAGGTGATATTCAATTTATTTATTTAATATTAATCGCACAGGTCGCTTTGTTTATGGGTAGGACAGGGGTAGAGGTTATCCGGAGTTGGATTTTACTGCATTTGAGTACCCGTATTAATATCTCTCTGATTTCAGATTTCTTTATCAAACTCATGAACCTGCCTATATCATTTTTTGATGTACGAATGACAGGGGATATTTTGCAACGAATCAATGATCACAGACGTATAGAGCGTATTTTGACAACATCATCATTAAATGTGTTGTTCTCAATGGTCAACCTTGTCGTTTTTGGTGTTGTATTGGCATATTATAGTTTTCAGATTTTTGGAATCTTTTTGTTAGGGAGTGTCCTTTATTTCTTCTGGATTGTTATTTTTCTTAAAAAGAGAGCCGATCTTGATTATAAACGTTTCTCTCAAGTAAGTCAAGAGCAAAGTAAAGTGATTGAACTTATTAATGGGATGCAGGAAATCAAACTGCATAATGCTGAAAAACAAAAAAGATGGTCTTGGGAGTTTATGCAAGCCCGCCTTTTTAAAATCTCGATAGAAAGTCTTGCTTTAGAACAATATCAGAGTGTAGGTTCTGGTTTTATAAACGAGCTTAAAAATATTTTAATTACCATTTTATCAGCAACCTTGGTTATTAATGGAGATCTTCTCTTAGGGGAAATGTTTGCGGTCACCTACATTGTGGGACAGCTTAACTCTCCTATTTCACAACTAATAAGCTTTATAAGAGAATTGCAAGATGCTCGTATCTCATTAGATCGTCTAGGAGAAATTCATAATAAAGAAGATGAAGAAGGAAGCGATGACACAAAAATAACAGATATCCCAAAAGAGGCAGATTTTGATATTAAAGATATCTCATTTAGATACATAGGTTCTGATGTAAAGGTGCTTAATGGTCTAAGTTTACACATACCAGCAAATAAGGTGACGGCTATTGTAGGAGTGAGTGGCAGTGGTAAAACTACGCTTATGAAAGTACTACTTAAGTTTTATGAACCTAATGAGGGGCAAATAAAAATAGGAAGCGCAGATTTGCAAAACATCTCACAATACTCATGGAGAGCTTCTTGTGGTGTTGTGATGCAAGAGGGCTATGTATTTAATGATACGATTGCAAATAACATAGCCGTAGGTGATGATTATGTAGACAAGAAGAAGCTAGCTCACGCAGTAGATGTTGCGAATATTAAAGAATATATAGAGTCGTTACCACTGTCTTACAATACAAAAATTGGAATGGAAGGAGTAGGCCTGAGTACAGGTCAGAAACAACGATTGTTTATTGCTAGAGCTGTTTATAAAGACCCTAATTTCCTGTTTTTTGATGAAGCGACAAGTGCGCTAGATGCAAATAATGAGAAAGTGATTATGGAAAAACTCGATGAGTTTTTCAAAAATAGAACAGCAGTGGTTATTGCCCATCGATTAAGTACCGTTAAAAATGCAGATCAAATTGTTGTATTAGATCAAGGGAAAATCGTCGAGGTAGGAAATCATGAAACACTAACCCGAGAAAAAGGGTTTTATTATAATTTAGTGAAAAATCAACTAGAACTAGGATCATAAAAATAAGTAAGGAATGCCAGATCAGATAGATGACATAGAATTACGTAGTGAAGAGGTTCAAGAAATCTTGACAGAAGCTCCCAATTGGATGATACGATGGGGAAGTGCGCTTTTTTTAGGCTTGATAGTGATGCTACTTGCCATGTCTTGGTTTTTAGAATATCCGGATATTATATCTTCACAAGCCATTATCACAACTCAAATACCACCCCAAAAAGAACAAGCTAAAAGTACTGGGCGGTTTTCAGCGATTTTAGTAGAAGATAGGCAAGTAGTCCATAAAGGACAAACACTAGCTGTTATAGAGAATACGGCACATTATAAAGATGTATTTAAGCTAAAGTCAATTATAGATACAATTTCATTACAAAGTGATTCATTTTCATTTCCTTTTGAGAGTATCCCTGTACTTTTTTTAGGAGATATAGAGTCTGAGTATGCACTTTTTGAAAATAGCTATAATCAGTACGACCTGAATAGAAAATATGACCCATTTTCTAGCCGAAAATCTGCCAATCGTATCGCTATTTCTGAAAGCCAAGTTCGTTTACAAAATACAGAAGCACAACTTGCGAATGATAAAATAAATCTGTCGTTTACTAAAAGTGATCTGGAACGTAGTCGTACACTTTTTAATTCGGGAACTATTGCTGCTGTAGAGATGGAGCGAAAAGAGCAAGAATATCTTCAGGCAGAAAATAATTATAAGAGCCAAAAAGCAGCCTTGTCCCGATTAAGAGAGACTGTAAGTGGAGCGAGAAACACTTCAGATGGGACAGATTATGATAGTAAACGTGAAGAAATAGCATTGTTTAATGGGGTTATACAATCCTTTGATCAGCTTAAGAGAAGTATTAAGAATTGGGAGCTTACATATGCATTAACATCTACTTTGGATGGCAAGGTTTCTTTTCTGAATTTTTGGAGCGAAAATCAAACCGTAAATGCTGGCGATGTTGTTTTTACGGTAATTCCTGATGATGGTTCAGAGTTTATTGCAAAACTAAGGACACCTGCTCAAAACTCAGGTAAAATAAAAGTAGGGCAAAATGTAATCTTACGTTTGGAGAATTACCCAGATACAGAATTTGGAACACTGGAAGGTAAAATAACTAAAATATCTGTCATTACAGATGAAGATGGAATGTATGCCATAGATGTATCATTACCTAAAACACTTGTGACTACCTTTGGGAAGGAAATTGATTTCCAACAAGAAATGAGAGGTACGGGAGATATTGTTACAGAAGATCTTAGACTTATAGAGCGTTTCTTCTATCAATTACGTAATATCTTTAAACGATAGTTTTTTATATGCTTTCGCGAAAGCATACACTACTTTTAATAAAAGTATCTAAATTCTTTTTTTGAAGATTTTTGAGAGACTCTTATTGGTGATATAAATTATTTGTAATATTCAAAAACAAGCTAAAAGTGAAGAGAGATTTTAAACTCGTAATTTTAATTTTATCAACTATTTTCATCACTTCTTGCGGAAGTGATGACGACACAACCAACCCAAATACTGATGTAGATTTAATAATAGGAAAATGGATTTACCAAACACAATTTGAAAATGGAGTGCCAATAACTGATAATGACTGTGAACCATCTACCATTGAATTTGGCGCAAATGGAGACAGACTTGATTTGTATTATGGGACAAATAATAGTGGAGATTGTATCGTAGTAGATACTGTGAATGGAGATTGGGTGAAATTAAGTAATGGGCAATATCAATTTAATTTTGATGGTGATAATTTCGATTATATGGATACCGTGATTTTTGAAAACGCAAACAATCGATTAATCTTGGAAGACACCGATACAGATGGGAATGGAAACACTATAGTGTATAGATTTGAATATAATCGTGAATAATGCTATAGATGACTTACACAAACTAAACATAAAATTACCCTTTAGTTTATGTAAATCGATACCCGCACTATGACAAAACCCATATTGACATATATTTTAATCGGACTTGTTGTAATCCTAGAAATTAGAACTTTCCAAACTGTTTCTAGAACTGAATAACGTTATCGCTGAAATACGATTAAAAAGCCAAGAATAACACGGAGAGTAACAACATGTATCCATCTGTAAGGAATATCTACAATAAAATTACAAAGATCCTTTAATGAATAACTGATTACTTCTTACCCAATAATCATCCCAGCAATAGTAGCAGAAATCAAGGAAGCAATAGATCCACCTATTAAAGCTTTCATTCCAAACTTAGAAAGGGTTTTACGTTGCCCAGGTGCTATAGAACCTATACCTCCTATTTGAATACCTATGGAGGCAAAATTTGCAAAGCCACATAGCATGTATGTTGCCATAATGATAGACTTCTCATAGTTTAAATGAACAGCATTTGATGTGTTTTTTAAACTTTCTAGTTGTGTGTAGCCTACAAACTCACTCGCTGCAAGTTTTATCCCTAGTAATTGTCCCATCATCATAACATCTTCTTGAGCAACACCAATAAGCCACATAAGAGGAGCAAAGATGGTTCCTAGAATGGCTTCAAGGGAAAGTGCTGGGTAACTTGTATTTGCGGCCATCCAATCATTGATATAGGTAAATTCACCTACCCACCCTAAGATACCGTTTAGCATCGCAATAAATGCTACAAAAACAAGAAGCATAGCGCCCACATTTACAGCTAGTTTTAAGCCTTCTGTAGTTCCGTTTGCAATAGCATCTAGAATGTTTGATCCTATTTTTTCTGAAGAAACCTTTACATCTGTATTAACAGGTTCTGTTTGTGGATATAAGATTTTTGAAATCACAATCG
>CAKZKZ010000464.1 GCA_937124495.1 uncultured Dokdonia sp.
CCCAGAACTGTAGTCATGCTGACAATAAAAATAAAAATAAATAAGAATGATTTCATGGGGCTTAGGGAAATAAATTTAAGATTTGAGTTCGTTGGTCAAGATCGCAAAAGTAGTAAATACTAAATAACTTGTTACATTTTTATCATAACGACGACATATCTATACATATTCTGTTTAAAACATAAAACAATACTATATAATTTGTTTCTACTGCACTGAAATTTCAGTGTAAAATAAAAACGTAACGAGGGCTATGATTTGATTTTCTATTTCATCTGAGCACACTATAAATCAAATAAAAGAATTTGATTTCATATTCTAAACGGTATTATTTTAATAACTTCATCACTTTAATTCACTAACTAAAAAAATTATTATGGGTAACATTGGACTTTATATCTTTTTATTTTTTGCGATCTTAATCATTCTCTCGGGGATATTCATGGTTAAGCAACAAACGGCAGCGATTGTCGAACGGTTTGGAAAATTTATAGGGACGCGTCATTCAGGGCTTCAATTTAAAATCCCTGTTTTTGATAAAATAGCAGGACGCGTTAATTTACGTATTCAACAACTAGATGTTGTGGTAGAAACAAAAACAAAAGATGACGTGTTTGTACGTCTTAAAATTTCTGTACAGTTTCAAGTACGTAAAGATGCTGTATATGATGCCTTCTATAAACTAGAAAATCCACATGATCAGATTACATCGTATGTATTTGATGTTGTGCGTGCTGAGGTGCCAAAAATGAAACTAGATGACGTTTTTGAGCGTAAAGATGATATTGCAATTGCAGTAAAAAGCGAGCTTAATGAAGCGATGTCTAACTATGGTTTTGATATCATTAAAACCTTAGTAACAGATATTGATCCAGATATGCAAGTAAAAGAAGCCATGAACCGTATTAATGCGGCAGAGCGTGAAAAAGTAGCTGCTGAGTTTGAAGCAGAAGCAGAGCGTATCAAAATTGTTGCAAAAGCACGTGCCGAAGCAGAATCTAAGCGTCTACAAGGACAAGGTATTGCAGATCAGCGTCGTGAGATTGCTCGTGGTCTTGAAGAGTCTGTAGATGTATTAAATAATGTGGGGATTAACTCTCAAGAAGCCTCTGCACTTATTGTCGTAACACAGCATTATGATACGCTACAATCTATGGGAGAGCAAACCAATTCTAACTTAATCTTAATGCCTAACTCTCCGCAAGCGGGAAGTAATATGTTGAATGATATGATTACTTCTTTTGTAGCCTCTAATCAAATAGGAGAACAAATGAAGAAAGACAATGAAGCAAAAGGCATTGTCAATAAAAAGAAACCTAGAGGAGACGCTTAATTCTTCTGTACGCTGATAAAAATAAACCCCTGAAGGAATTCTTTCAGGGGTTATTTTTGATACTATTTACCACTAAATAACATGTTGATTTTACCTCAAATAGTCTCTAGGGTACAAAAATATAGTTATACATGGGTAACACATATATGTATTTAAGAACTACAACAAAAAACAATAAAACAACACTCATGAAAAAACTATTATTTTTTATTTTATTTCCAATTCTCACGTATGGACAGGTTCAAATAGGACAAGATATTGATGGGGAAGCAGAAGGAGATCGTTCAGGAGGTAATATCCAACTTTCATCAGATGGAAGCGTAGTAGCTATTGCTGCTGCCCAAAATGACGGAAACGGAGAAAACTCAGGTCATGTACGTGTTTATGAAAATCAAAACGGAAATTGGATACAAATTGGGCAAGATATTGATGGAGAAGCTGAAGGTGATGTTTCTGGATATTCAATAAGTCTATCTTCAAGTGGAGAAAGAATAGCGATTGGAGCGATTGGAAATAGTGATAATGGATCTAATTCTGGCCATGTTCGCATATTTGAAAACCAAAATAATAATTGGATTCAAATAGGACAGGATATTGATGGAGAGGATGCAGGAGATTTTTCTGGTTTTGGAATAAGCTTGTCATCTAACGGTTCTATTGTAGCTATTGGAGCAAGAGATCACGATGAAAATGTTGAGAATGGTGAAGACGTCGGTCAAGTACGCATATTTGAATACCAAAATAATAACTGGATTCAAATAGGTCAAGATATTAATGGAGAAGGAATTAATAATGGTTTTGGTGAAAATTTTGGTGATTCAGTTGCTCTTTCTGATAATGGTCAAACACTAGTAGCTAGTGGGCCTTTTAACAATGATGGTGGTCCAGATTCTGGACAAGTAAGAGTGTATGAAAATCAAAATAACAACTGGATTCAAGTTGGACAAGCTATTAATGGAGAAATGGAAGGCGATCGATTAGGTGATCGAAATGGCCTAAGCATATCCTCAGATGGAAGTGTTTTTGCTGTCGCATCAAATTTTAATAGTGGTAATCAAGACCAGTCGGGACATGCACGTATATTTAAAAATCAAGAAGGAACTTGGACGCAAATTGGAGAAGATATTGATGGTGAAAGCGTAAATGAAGGTTTTGGTTGGAGTGTAAGTCTTTCATCAGATGGGAATATTATAGCTATTGGGGCTATCTCTGGAGGTATTGATGGTCAAGTACGTTTATTTAAAAACATAAATGACAACTGGATTCAAATAGGAGAAGATATCAATGGAGAAGTAGGTTTTGGGGATTTTTTTGGTTGGAGTGTAAGTTTATCTTCAGATGGTTCTATTCTAGCTGTAGGAGATACAAGAAACAATGGAAATGGAAATGACTCTGGTCACGTACGTGTATTCGATTTAAGCGCATTACTTTCTATAGAAGAATTCACACAACCAACATTTTCATTATTCCCAAATCCAGCTTCTACCCAAATAACTATAGATATACCACAGGGAACTGTACTAGAAAAAGCAACTATTTATAATCATTTAGGACAACTTGTAATGACCTCAAAAAACGAAACATTAGACACTTCTACCCTATCCAAAGGAATGTATATTGTGGAGGTACTTACAAATCAAGGAACTTCTTCTAAGAAGTTGATTATAGAGTAAATATATACGTTATTTACCATCTTAAAATTCTAATTAAAAATAAACACTATGAAAAAACTATTACTTTTTATTTTATTTCCAATTCTCTCGTATGGACAGATTCAAATAGGACAAGATATTGATGGGGAAGCAGAAGGAGACGTCTCTGGTAGAAATGTAAGTCTCTCTTCTGATGGTAGTATTGTAGCTATAGGAGCATTTAGAAATGATGGAAATGGTGAAGATGCTGGACATGTACGTGTATATCAAAATCAAGAAGGCACTTGGACTCAAATCGGAGAAGATATTGATGGAGAAGGTTCAGAGGATCTTTTTGGTTTCAGCGTAAAACTCTCTTCTGATGGTAACATTTTGGCAGTTGGAGCACCTGATAATAATAATGAAAATGGTGAAGATACAGGACATGTGCGTGTATATCAAAATCAAGAAGGCACTTGGACTCAAATTGGAGAAGATATTAATGGGGAAAACTCTAATGATTTTTCGGGTACAAGTTTAGGCTTATCATCAAATGGAAACATTGTTGCAATTGGAGCGCCTTCAAATAATGGTAATGGGAGCTCTTCTGGTCATGTACGTGTGTATGAAAATCAAAATGGGACTTGGGTGCAAATTGGACAAGATATAGATGGAGAAAACTCTGGTGATTTTTCAGGGCAAAATATTAGTTTATCTGCTAATGGTACTATTGTAGCCATTGGAGCTGATCAAAATGATGGAAATGGGTCCAACTCAGGTCATGTACGTGT
>CAKZKZ010000465.1 GCA_937124495.1 uncultured Dokdonia sp.
AGTCTTTAGTCTTTAGTCTTTAGTCTTTAGTCTTTAGTCTTTAGTCTTTAGTCTTTAGTCTTTAGTCTTTAGTCTTTGTAAAATTAAGAATAAAAAGTAATATAGCAATATTACGATGTTAAATTTTATAAAAAAAACCTGAAGATGTCTTCAGGCTTTTACTTTTTTTTATATTAGAACCAAGGTTTCTTTCCTGCTTGGTATGTATTATAAAACTCTTCGTCAGATTTTGTGAGGTACATAATACCTTCTATTACACCGACAATTCCTACAACCCATCCAAAAACACCGCAAGTGACAATCATTAAAATAACTGTAGCTACTAACATGATAACACCTTCTTTGGTATATCCTAAGATAAACTTATGAATACCAAATGCTCCTAAAAAGATTGCAAGTAAGCCTGCAAGCATTTTTTTATTGTCCGTGCTATTGGTTACTTTATTCCATTCTTCTTTGGCGCTGTCTGAGAATTCTTTTGCAGAATCTTTTACATCATCTGCAAATTCACCTGCTTTTTCACTGGCTTCATCAGCCATTTTTTTTGCTTTGTCTTTAAGATCATCCCCTAGATCTTCGTTAGTTTCTTCGCTCATTGTTTCAATTGTTAGTTGTTTTTTGAATTCTAAAGCTATTAAAAAAAGAGCAGAAATAGACAAAAATTATTTTTTTTCCCTATTTATCAAAGATATACTAGGTGTCAAAATTATAAAAAAGCCTTATCTACAGGTTCCCATAACTCTATCTTATTGCCTTCAGGGTCAAGTATCCAACCAAATTTCCCATAGTCATATTCTTCAACCTCACCAACAATAGTAACACCTTCTTCTTTTAGCACTTTGAGTAATGCTATAAGATTGTCTACTCTAAAGTTAAACATAAATGGCTTCTCACTAGGAGAAAAATATGTTGTATCTGCTCCCATAGGGCTCCATTGTGTAGAACACTTATTTCCATTTTCATCTCGCCACCAGAATGTCCATCCATATTGATCTGTAGGAAGTCCTAAGTGTGTTTTATACCATTCTTTTTGTGCATCTGGATCTTCACTCTTAAAGAACATCCCTCCTATTCCTGTAACTCTTTTCATCTATTTTAAATTTTTATTTTCTTGGAAATAAAGCAAAAACTTAATTTCATCTATGCTCATTTCATAATCATGCCCGCAAAGACGGGTATCTTTAAATTAATTCTATTTACTTTTTCTGTAATACTAATCCTGATAAGATTGAAATAACAAGTCCAACGAGCATTACCGTAATAAACATAAGCCCGCCAGAAAACAAACTCAATGCTAGTGGTGACATGGATTCAAATTCTTGCATTTGAGCTTTCATCTCTTCTAATTTTTCTGTATCACCAGCTTCTTTTAAAACCTCCATAGAGGCCTCTGAGTATTCCTGAAAGAAATCTGGGTTGATGACAGATACATAAAAGCCATCTACCAAACCTATCCCTAGTCCTGCGAATATACTAATGAGCAATCCGAGGCTTAGTGCTTTTTTAAAAGACAATTTTCCATTGTTTTCTTTATCTCTGTAATGCTTAACACCAAAAAAAACAGTAGAAAGTGCTATTATTATAGTCGTATATCCTAAAACCTCCTGTGTCCCAAAATCAAATCTGCTTCCAAAATAAAGCATACAAAAGAATAATAATATCCCTATTATAAAAGCATAAAGGCCAAACTTCTTAATTGTTTTTTTCATGGTATGATTTTTTGAATTATAGCCTCAAAAATAATTTTAGCTGTTAAAAACAAGCTCATACTAAAGTACTAAATCTATCCTACTAAAGTTATAATTACCCTATAATGGGAGGATTTGGAGGGTTTTTGCTTTTTGAATAGCCTGCGTTCTACGTTTTGCATCTAGTTTTACAAAAATATTTGACACATGTGTTTTAATAGTACTTTCTGAAACAAAAAGGTGTTCTGCGATTTCTTTATTACTATACCCAGCAGCCATTTCAAGTAAAACTTCATACTCTCGTTTACTTAATCCTAATAGATCGATTTGCTTTTGATCGACTTTTTGACCTTGTTGGATTGGCTTGTTTAAGCTTTTTTTTTGCAAAAAAATACCAATACAAAAGAAGATAACGGCGATGATGGCAATAATCCACTCGGTAGCAAGAGTTCCAGAAATCAGCGTGTATTTACTCACTTGCAGTAGTGCAATAACAGCAAAAGCTAAAAGTCCGAATATTAAAACCGTCTTCTTCATCTGTTTTAAAAATACTAAAACTTTGCGAGGATTTTATCTACGATGGTTTGTGCTAATTTACGTTTACTCTCTACCGTCCATCCAGCAACGTGTGGAGTAAGTAGTACATTATTTGACTTTATTAAATAATGTAAAGGCGCTGGCATATCTTCTTTTGACGTAAAAAGATTTTCAAAAGATAATTTTTCATATTCCAACACATCTAGTCCTGCTCCTTTTATCTTTCCGTTTTGTAAAGCAGTGACTAATGCAGATGTAACTACACTTTTTCCTCTAGCAGTGTTTATGAGATAGAACGCTTTCGCGAAAGCGGTTATAAACCCCTCATCTACCATCTTGTCCGTTTGAGGAGTCCAAGGTGTATGTAAACTCAATACATCTGTTTTTTCTTGCAACTCTTCTAATGAAACTTGACGCGCATTTGCATCTCCTACATTATCTAAAATATCATAGCACAGTACGTCGCAATCGAAACCTTTTAGTTTTTTTGCAAAGGCTTTTCCCATATTCCCGTAGCCAATAATACCTACTGTTTTTCCTTCAAGCTCTAGACCGCGATTAGGCTCACGATTCCAATGACCTGCTTTCACCTCAGCATCTGCTTGATTCAATTTATTAAACAATGAAAGAATCATGCCTAACGCATGTTCACCCACCGCATTACGGTTCCCTTCGGGGGCGCTTATGAGGTAGATCCCTTTGCTTTCTGCATACGGAATATCAATACTTTCTAAACCTGCTCCTACTCTTGCAATAAACTTTAATTGATGTGTTGCATCTATAAATTGCTTATCAATTTTAAATCGACTCCGTATTACAATTCCGTCATATTCAGAAATAATCTTCTCCGTTTCTTCTTTTGAAATCGTATAATTCTCTTCATTATCATGTCCTGCAATAGACAATTGCTCAATGAGTAATGGATGGTTTTGATCTAGATGAAGAATGCGCATAGTTGAGTAAAAAGTTGAACTCAAATATACGCATTGGTTTTTCTAAGTAACAGAGACTCTAGACTCAATTTTATCTTTTATTGCTTTATAAATTGCCCTGAATGTATTCGTTTATGTTCATCTATAATAGTGTATATGTAGGTTCCTGATGCTAATTTTGAGACATCCATTGGATGTTGAATATCATTAGATATCATTTCCTTATATACTAACTTCCCGTCAATCGTATAGATGTTAACTTGAATATCTTGTCCTGTATTTAGAATCTCTAACCCTTCAATATATAATGTATCCTTTACTGGGTTTGGGTATATAACAAGTGGTGTATTTGTAATCTCATTTACACCCAATGTCCCTTCTCCTTCTAGATATTCTTGTATCGTATTTACAGGCACATCCAGATAAAATTCTGAAATCCCTGAGGGCCATTCTATACTTATTTTATCTATAGTGTCCCCATCTCCAAGTCCAAAATGAACGCTATATGAATTTTGACTACAATACCCACTAGCAGCAGATACATGACGTGTTTGTGTCACTTCTTCTCCATTGATCATGCTTGTTAAAAAAACTTCTGCACCAACAGCGGAGATATTCGAATCTACTCCTTCTAGATTTATTTTTACCCAATTATTGCCAGAGCCTGTATTTCTGTATATTGAATTTGTTTCACTTTCATTGATGGTATTAGCAAGTAAGACGTCTAACCAACCATTATTATCATAATCTCCAAAAGCACATCCAAATGTCCACCCCTGATGGGTTGCAAGGCTACTTGTCGTATCTACACTAAAATGACCAGAACCATCATTGATATATACAAAATTAGTATTCTGACCAGCTAGAAAAGAATTACATACCAGCAAATCTAAGTCTCCGTCATTATCTATATCTCCAAAAGAAGAACCAAAAGAATTTGTTACTGGAGTACCTATAATAGAGGATGTGTCTTCTACAAAAGAGCCATTAGTATTTATAAAAAGTTGATTGGACTGGCCACTATTTCCATAATTTGCTACAAATAGATCAAAATCCCCATCATTATCTATATCACCCCATGAACTTCCAGCAGAGGATCTAATTTGATCTACAATAACAAGATCAAATATTTGTGTAAAGGCATTTGCTCCATCATTACGATATAAAGCATTCCTGTTATTCCCTTCGTTTGTCACATATAAATCATTATCTCCATCTTGATCATAATCTACCCAATCTATAGATCGAGATGGACGAACTTCATCTGTAATTGCTAGATTTGTAACGCCCTCAAAAGACATATCTCCTTGGTTTTCGAAGTATAGATTCTTTAAATTCCCAACACTATTGGTAATATACAAATCTAGTTTTTGATCATTGTTTATATCTACCCAATTTGCCATTTCTGAATAGGTAAGTGGGATGCCCATGGCTATATTGGGTTCATAGGTAAATGACCCATCTCCATCATTACGGTAGAAGTAGTTTTTTTTGCCCTGACCATTTGCTCCAAAGGTGACTACAAAAGCATCTACATCCCCATCATTATCTGCATCGGCAAAGCTGGCACCATCACTTCGGTCATTGTCTTGTACTATAGCCTCATCTGTAACTGCTGTAAACGTATTGTTTTGATTGTTTAAGAAAAGCATGTTGTTCTGTCCCGAAAACGGACCATTTGTAATAAAGACATCATCCCATCCATCTCCATTTACATCAATAAAATTAGCACTTCTTGAAGCCGTAGGGACATCTGTAATTCCAGGTAAAGAAACTTCTTCAAAAGATTGCCCCTGTACAAAAGCACTTATAAAAATAAAAGCACATATCGTCATTTTGTATTGTATTCTCATATCTAAACGGTTTTAATAATGAGTTATAAATATGGTACAAACGAAGGCCTCTTTATAAGAAAAAGATATAAGGCCATTATAATTTGATGTGAAGAGAAATGCGCTTATAGCGTCGTATATGATAAACACGATTATTTAATAGCAAATACTACAGTATCTATATCAAAAAATAGGGGGTTCATATCAAAATTTACTATTTTAAAACATAGTATCTTTAATTGCCAACAGAATCTACTTGCATGCATCAAGAATCTAAACATATTCATATTTTAATAGCAGACGATGAAGCGTTAGCTCGTAAACGGATTGTGAAATTCTTATCAGAAGGTGGTATAAATGGCACTTTTACAGAAGCATCAAGTGGAAAGGAAACACTTTCTTATATCAAGAATCAGGAAATTGATCTTGTTTTTTTAGATATAAAAATGACCGACATGAGTGGTTTTGAAGTGATTCAGCAATTACCTGAAGATAAAATTCCAATGATCATTTTTGTCACTGCATTTTATGTATTTGCTGTCAAAGCTTTTGTGTTGCAGGCTATCGACTTCTTATTAAAACCTTATAAAAAAGTTCGTTTCTATGAAGCACTTGATCGCGGATTGAAACAATTAAAGCTAGAACAACAACATCTTTTTCAACATAAAGTCTCAAAGTTAATCCAGTCCATAGAAGGAATAGATCCCCTAGCTTCTAAAACAGCTATAGTCACATCATATATAGATACGCTTGTACTAAAGTCTAAGAAGAAATACTCCTTCCTCAAAGTAGATGACATCAAATACATACAGTCTGCTAGTTATTATGCAGAAATTTATACAAAAACACAAGAACGCCATGTACATAGAATCTCTATGACAGAATTGACGACGAAGCTTGATCCTCAACTATTTTTTAGGATCAACAGATCTGTTATCGTACATAAATCATGCATTCAAGAAATCATAAGCGAAGGTGTAGGTGATTATAGTGTTATTATGAATGATACTACTTCTTTTGTCCTCTCAAAAAAATACAAGCTTGAATTTTTAAAACACATGGGAATAAAATGAGTATGCAGTCTCAAAATAGCATAGATCGATCTGTTTTAAAATACATCCTCTTATTTTTTGGAGTTGCTTTTTTAATTTCTGGTATTGGTGGTTTTATAGGAAAATGGATTGGAGTCGCATACTCTAGCTATAGTTGGGGAGAATTATTAGCAAACCTAATCATGCGATATGCTTCAAAATTTATCTTTATACTACTAGGCATTTATATCGTTCAATATTTATACACTAAAGGAATAAAGAATTGGTTCGGACTTACCATACACGCCCTATTTGCCATTGGGCTTACTTTTTATTCTATTTATTCCCAAATGCTATTATCAAATTGGTTTTTAGGCACTAATGATGACATCACTTGGAACTATATCTATACCAGAGCTATTATAGGTACAGATTACAATTTCTTTTTATATTTTTCTGTCATCACTATTGTATACGCCTATAATTTCTTTAAAAAGCAAAAAGATTATAAAGTCCAAGAATCTAAGTTAAAAACACAATTGTCAGATGCAAAAATGAGTGTTTTACAATCACAATTACAACCTCATTTTCTATTTAACGCACTTAACGATATTTCTTCTCTGGTAGATATACATCCTGAACATGCACAAGATGCTATTGCAGATCTAAGTGACATGCTACGACAAACATTACGTTTAAAAAACACAAAATTCATCACACTAAAACAGGAGGTTTTACTATTAGAAAAATATTTGTCATTAGAAAAAATACGATATCAAGAAAAGTTAGCGTTCGACATACAACTTCCCGAAGATATAACAGCCTTCTTACTTCCTCCTTTACTTTTACAACCTATTGTAGAAAATTCAATTAAACACGGATATTCATATACACATGACTCTTTGAAAATTGATATTCATATTAAAATAGAGAAAGAGAAGCTTTGTATTGATATCAAAAACAATGGGGCTCCATTAGAAAGTTCGTCGATTACGTACGGTACAGGATTAACAAATATACTGGCCCGACTAGATACATTATATCAGGAAGATTTTAGCTTTGAGTTCATAAATCAAGAAGCTCAAGGCGTTCATACTTTTATAAAGATTCCGATACTTCTAGAATAAATCACGTAAAGAAGCTATGGATTTTCAGACAACATCTCTTATATCTTAGGGTACTCCGTTTGTGTTTTTTCGTGTTGCACCTCTCCTGTATGCGCGGTATTTTGCTTTTCAAACAATAATAAATGCACTTCTTCTCCTTCTTTAGTGGTAGGACAATGTTCGACTCCTTTAGGCACAACGATGATTTCTCCTTCGTGTACAATTTCTGACCATTCTTTATACTCTTCGTTGGAGTTTATGCTTTCGCGAAAGCGCATTTCTAACACTCCCTTTTGAACATAAAACAATTCATCTTCATTCTTATGACTATGCCAAACGAATTCTCCAGAAATTTTAGCTAAAATCACTTGCATATCATCAACCAGAGCTATCTGGTGAGGATGCCATTGCTTATCAAACTTGGTCAATTTTTCTTTAATATTAATAGACTTCATAGCGGGTTCTGTTTTTTCTATATTAAAGGTATTACTATTTAAACAGAAATTACCGTTATACAACTGAGTAATTAATTAAAAAATGATACATTGAACCCGCATTCTGTAATAGAACTTCATGATGAGGCTTGAAGAAGTAATAAAATATGACGTTTTCTGAATTTTAGCATAGCACTGCTATGGTTAAACTCAAAAACGTAGTGTAGCGATATATTTTGAAGCATCTTCAAGTTGCAATAGATTTTCTAATACATAATGCGGGTTAAAATAGATTTTATACCTTATTGATCTTTATAATTCTTTAAATCCTATGAAAACAAACATCTTACTACTAGTCATATTTGCATTATGTATTACATCATGTGATAAAAAAGAAAAAGACGTCGAAGAAGAAATGAACTACGCTATCCTAAGTGGAACGCTTCAAAATCTAGGAGATGAGAAAGTCCAATTATACGGCAATCTTGATGTCTCTGGCACATTAGATATAGCTTCTGATGGAACATTTACAGATACCATACAACTATCACAAGACGGATATTTTAAATTGAGAGCGGGCTATATGGATATATCTTTCTTTGTATCAAAAGGAGATCATATAACATTTTCAGCAGATGTAGCTTCTCCAGATACACTTCCCATTTTTTCCGGAAAAAGTGCTCCCATACAAGAATACATAGCCGCAAAAGAAAAAAAACAACAAGAATTAACAGGTGATTTCGAATTATTTTTTGGTCAAGAACCAGAAACTTTTATAAGTGCTATTACAACATTTGCAGAAAATCAGCATAAAAATCTTGAAGTTAGCACGCTACCAGAATCATTTAAAAGGATTGAAAAAAGAGCGATTGAATTAGGTCAAATAGATTTAAAATCAAATTATTCGGGATATCAAAAATACTTAGCTGATGGAGAAGATGTCGTTCCTGAAGAGTATCTAACAGATTTTATAGCACTAGATAAGGATAATGAAGAAGAGGCTAAACAACACAAGGTTTACAGAGACTTAGTGATGTCGAATATTATGAATACGATTGAGGCAAAAAAAGATTCTATAACACCTTACCTAGAGCAAATAGTGGATCAATTAGAAGCATTAAAAAGTCCCACGATTAAAGATTATGGCGTCGGTGATATGTTATTCTTATTTAGTCCTAGTGAAGGCGATGTACATGCCATGAAGGATAGATTACTTGCATTATCATCCAAAGAAAAAACAAAAGAACGTATCATAACCCGTTACGACAAAATCAAAACCCTTACTAAAGGACAGCCTTCTCCTGCATTTAACTATGAGAATTTTAAAGGTGGAGAAACCGCTCTAAACGACCTTAAAGGAACGTATGTCTATATAGATGTTTGGGCTACCTGGTGTGGACCTTGTATCGGAGAAATACCCTACTTGAAAGAACTAGAACACAAATACGAAGGTAAAAACATAGAATTTGTGAGCATCTCTGTAGATACTAAGGATGATTACCAAAAATGGAGAAAAATGGTCACAAAAAAAGAACTTGGAGGTACACAGCTCATGGCTGATAATGCATTTAGTTCTACATTTATAGACGCGTACGCTATTAATGCTATTCCTAGATTTATCATTATAGATCCTGAAGGTAATATTGTAAATGCAGATGCAACCAGACCTTCAAATTTTGCTATAGAATCAAAGCTTGATGCTTTACTAAAGTAGAAAATAATTAAACCCGGATTATGGATTAGAACAATTTGTGTATTTCTTCTGGAATACGCATGGGTTTTGCTTCTGGCATTTTAAGTAAACACCAATTTGTGACTGCCGTCACAAGTAGTTTTTGATCTCTTTTTCGAGTAATTGTTGTGTGACGTTCAGAACGGACACCTGCCATTTTTTCTACCCTTGTAGTAATCACTAGTTCATCACCTTCTAATGCTGCTGCTTTATAACTAATATGATGATCTAGAACCACCCAAGCCATTTTTTTGATCCCTATACGTTCCTCCGCAAGATCTTCATCTTTAAAATACGTAGCAGTGGCGTGATTCCAATGTTTTGAAGCTGCTGTTTGTACCCAATCCAGATAGACAACATTATTTACATGCCCCATGACATCTATGGCAGATGCAGGAACTATAAGATCATATTCAAATGTTTTGAGTGTCAAAATAAAATGAGCTTGGCTATCCAGAAATAAATTAAAATCCCAAAAATATCATTACTTGTAGTAATAAAAGGTCCTGTCGCAATCGCGGGATCAATCCCTCTTTTGTCTAAAAACAAAGGAATAAAAGTTCCTATAATCCCAGCCATGATGATGACTACAAAAAGGGATATAGATATCGCCATAGCCGCTTTAAAATCCCCATACCAAACAGCTGTAAATCCAAACAAAACAATTCCTAGAATTAAACCATTAAGTGCTGCTAAAAGCATTTCTTTAAGTAACCTATTACTGATGCTTCCTTTGACATCATCATTAGCAAGACCTTGAACAATAATGGCACTAGATTGCACTCCTACATTTCCTGCCATTGCCGCGATAAGTGGCGTATAAAAAAACAACAAGGCATACTCTTTTAAAATATCTTCAAAGCCTCCCATAATAGTAGCCGCACCTACACCTCCAATAAGTCCTAGAAATAGCCAAGGCAAGCGAGCACGTGTAAGCTGAATAATACTATCATCTGCCTCTACTTCTTGTGTAATACCCGCTGCTAGTTGGTAATCTTCTTTTGCTTCATCACGTATAAAATCTACAATATCATCTATCGTAATACGCCCTAACAACTTGTTTTCATCATCTACAACAGGGATAGCTTCCAAATCGTACTTCTGCATGACTTTAGCAACATCCTCACCATCATCATCTACATGTACAGAGTCTACTTTAGGTATATATATTTCAGCTATTTTTGTTTTGGTATCTGATGTTGTCAATAAATCTTTAAGAGATAAGCGCCCTAGCAACACATTTTCTTTGGAGATCACATAAATAGAATGTACACGGGTTACTTCTTCTGCTTGACGACGCATTTCACGTACACAACCCGCAACCGTCCACGTTTCTTTTACTTTAATAAGCTCTTTTGCCATCAGACCCCCAGCAGAATCTTCATCATACTGTAATAACTCTCGGATATCTGCTTTATGCTCTTCATCTTCTATTTGCTCTATAACCGCTTCCTGAATTTCTTCATCAAGGTTTGCAATGGCATCTACCGCATCATCGGTATCCATTTCTTCAACCTCTTCTGCAATCTCTTTAGGCGTTAAGCTATCTAATAAGCGTTCACGCACATCTTCATCCAGCTCCATAAGAGCTTCAGAAGTGGTCTCACTATCTAGTAAGCGTACAAGGTATACGGCTTCATCCCAGTTGACTTCATCAAGAATCTCTGCAACATCAGCATGGTGCATATCTTCAAAAAGTTCTAGCAACGTAGCATCCTGCTCATTGTTGACATGAACTTTTATCTCTTCCAGTAATATGTCTGTAATTTCAAATGACATACCTTTTCTTTTTGGTCGCGACAAATATAGGGAAACCCTATTCTAAATCTATCGTAATATCACTTGTTAGTGTTATGAAATCCTGAACAGATAATTGTTCTGGGCGTTTGTTTAAAATTTCGCTTTCGCGAAAGCGGTCACTCAGTCCAAACCCTTTTAAACTATTACGCATTGTTTTACGTCGTTGTTGGAATGCCATTTTCACCACTTTATATAACTGTTGCTCATCACAACCTATGTCTTTATAATTTTCTTTACGTCGAAGTCTAAGCACACCACTGTCTACTTTTGGCGGCGGAATAAAAACCGTAGGAGGTACTGTAAAGAGATACTCTGCATCATAAAAAGCTTGTACAAGTACAGAAAGAATACCAAACGTTTTACTCCCATGCGTTGCACAAATACGCTGTGCTACTTCTTTCTGAAACATCCCTGTAAATTCAGGAATACGCTCTTTATGCTCTAAGGTTTTAAATACAATTTGCGTAGAGATATTATAAGGAAAGTTTCCTGTGATAGCAAAAGGTGTTTCTGGAAACAACGACGCTACTGGATGCTTTAAAAAATCAGCTTCGATGACTTGAAATTTTTCAGGTTTACTGATTTTTTGTTCGAGTTTAAAAGACCCATTGAGATACGCAATAGATTCTCTGTCAAGATCCATAGCAATCAAATCAACAGGTTTTTCAAGAATATACTTGGTCAATACTCCTGTTCCTGGGCCTATTTCTAACACGTTAGTATAGCCTTCAAGGGTAAGGGTATCTCCTATTTGTCGTGCGACATCTTCATCTCCTAAAAAATGCTGCCCAAGGTGTTTTTTTGCGGTGACTCCTTGATCGCGATTATTGGATTTTGAGTGTGGCTTTTCGAATTTCCTCTTTGATGTCGAATTTGAATTTTTTCTACCCATGAATTGTGCGTTGTAGATGGGCTTAGCCCCTATGATCCGAGACAAAGGTACACTTCCTTTTTTAGTCTAACGATGCGAGGTTATTTTTTATTGAACAAAAACCTTTTTTATAGTTTTAGTCTGATTTGAGGTAATGACTACAAAGTAGAACCCTGTAGATAGTGTACTCATATTTATACGTTCTTGAGAAGAAACCTGTAGAACCTCTTTACCTAAGACATCATAAACACTAACCTTGTCTACAACTAAATTATTTAAGTTGTGTATAAATAATTCATCTTGTACTGGATTAGGGTACAACTGAAAAGAAGTTCTGTTTATATCTTCTACATCCAATACTTCATTGCCATAGATAGCTTGATCTCCGTTTGGCGCAGTAAGTATTAATTGTAACGTATTTCCTGTTTCAATAAGTTCATAAGGAAATAGAGTTGTAGTTGCTAAAAAGTCAAAATACAGCGCATCAAAATCTATATTTTCTTGTAGTTGACAGTCTATAAGAGGTGAAGGGCTCTCTGCAATAATTAATAGTTCATCAGAAGAAACACCGCTTGTTGATATTATTTCATTACAAACACTTGTAATTAAAAAAGGAGGTTCTTCTTCTGGATTCCCTTGATCAAAAAACAAATTAATAAATTGTACTTCCTCATTTATTGGAGGTATTATTTCTTCTCCATCAATAGTAAGTGAATGCAAAAACCACTCTGTATCTAGTACTACATTTGGATCATTTTGTACTGCATGCGCATTGTAAGAAATGAATAAAACAGAAATGAGGAAGAAAAAAAAGCACATTCTTCTCCCCTGAAGAATTTGTTTTTTCATAGATAAAGTGATTGAATTACTAAGTTATCTATCAATATTACAACAATATAAGCCCTAAAACAAACAATGTTGCAGTCCATGATTCATTTGAATCAAGATGATTGTTATGCATCAATGCTGGCTTATCACTTCCAGCTCTGTTCTAAAGGCTACAAACTTCCCTGCAAATCGATTGCTTTGTGCTCGTAAACGCTCAGCATCATTATCATAATAGGATTGCAATGCTTCTTTACTAGGGCAGCCATATTGTACCGAGTAGGTAACGCCTCCCATTTCTTCTTCTATCAGCACCTTAGTCATCAAGGCTTTGACAAACTTGCCCGTGGCGATCATCTCTGGAATATGTTCTTGTTGCATCCAAGCAAGCCATTCTTGCTCTATAGATGTTTCTATATTTATAGTGACGTTATATATAATCATGTAATTATCTATTGTATGTATTTATCATCATTTTTGAACGGTATTAAGTTTCTAGAAAACTCAAATCCATATAATACTCTTCTTCTTCAAAATTTGTATACTCATCTTCCTCTTCCCCTTCCTTTTCAACATAAACCGTGATTCCACTATTTTGAAGTGTTTTTGTTTTAGCAAGATCCAAATCAATAGGAAATATGCCCACAAACTCTTTCCTAGCATCAATTCTGCTACAAATAATTTCGGTTTTACTTTCCTTTACTTCTTCTCGCTGTCTTTTTCTATTTATTCCTAAAGATGCTGACTTAGGATCTGTTTTTCTTCGCACCTTTTTAAAGGTATCTACCCTAGTAAAAGTACACTCTTCAAATGTAAAATGAATCGCTTCAGAATCTTGCTTGATTCTACGCATTATTTTATCGTAATTCGCTTTTCTATACGCAGGACTTTTTGCCTTATCGCCAAGCAATACCTTAACTAGTGTTAAAACGACACTAACAATAAGTAATAGTACCCAAGTTACCATAGTTAATTAATCGCATCTCCACGAAGCGCTCTGAATCGTTTTTGAGCTTCTACATAGAAAATGCTATCTGCAAAATCAAAGATAATACGTTCGTAGTTATTTTTCGCTTTTTCTGGTTGCTGTAAGGGCCCTTCGTACAATTTTGCTAATCGATAATAGGCATCATCAGCCAGAATACCGTCTTTGTAAAAATCAATGATGGTGGTGTAGTTTTTTTCTGCTTTCGCGAAAGCGGACTTCGCCTCATACAATTTTGCCTGCGATAGTAATGCCTCATCTTCTATACTCTCCCCTTTGTGTTGCTCTAGAATCTCATCATATTTCTTGATCGCTAAGTCTGGTTTATTCTGATAACTTAATAAATCTGCTTTAGCATACTTCTTTAATGCTGTTTGTAAGGTATCTTCTTGAGAATTATCACGTATCACCAATAAAAGCTCTAAAGCATCATTTGCAATAAGCTGCGTTGCACTTGCCTTTAAGACATCTAATTGTGCTTCTGCCCATGAAAAATCTGTTTTATAATAACTGGTTCTTGCTACTTTAAAACGTGCTTCTTGAGAGATGACATTATTCTTTATTTTATTCTGGATTTGCGAATAATAAATAAGCGCTTGATTAAACTTTTCTTGTAATACCAAGATGTCAGCAAGCTCCATTTTAAGTCTCGCTTCATCAAAACGATTCATTTCTTTTTTAATGCTTTGTTTTAAAAAAGTAGCACCTTCGCCAGGGGTTTTCACTTCAAAGGCTAAAAAATGTGCATAATCTATTTGCAAGAGAACAGTATAGCTATTGATTCCGTATTGCTCCAGAAGCGCCTCATACCGATTACGTATACGTTCCTGACCTGAAGTCGTAGTGGCTTTTCTAACTTCAATTTTTAACAACTGCTGTTCTGCATCAAGCTTGGTCTCATCATCTATCGAAACTTCTTTAATATACTCAAGAATTTCTTGTGCTTCGTCTAATGCATCTGCCTCTATTGTGATTCCAGCAAGGTCAATAACGCCTGTAATATTACCGTCGGTACGTTTGAAAATGGCTTTTTCTTGTGTAAATGCCTTTTTGTATTGTTTTTGCTGAATAAACAACCAACTCAACAACTCATTATAGATGATGTTTTGTTCGCTTTGAAGGCGTTTGAGTAGTGTTTTTCTAAAAATAATATTTGCTTCGTTGGTAGGATCTTCTGTGATAAAAAGCGAGAAATTACGTTGTGCAGATGCTACATACGCTTGGTTTTCATTAGCCAAATTAAGATAGCTATCAAACATTTTACCTAGTTGCCCTAATTCTCCATAAATACGTGCGAGTTGTCTATTAAAATTACTGTTAGGGTTTGCGATCATACCCGCCTCATACGCTAGGACTGCTTCTTCCAATAAGCTATGATCTTCTAGTGTTTTCCCTACACGATAGGCGCTTGTTTGTCGATCTTTAACGAGTTGAATCGCATTATTATATCGCGTTTTTGCAATGGAGTCTTGCCCTTGTAATTGATAATTATATCCTAATTCAACAACAAGTAGTCCTTTATATCGAGATCGAGTAATCTCTTTTGCTATCAATTTTTCAACAGCCCCATAATCTTCTAATTGTTGGTGTGTCTTAATAAGACCGACCAGTGCTGCATTATTATTAGGTTGCTTTTTTAATGTTTTTTTATAGGAAATAAGTGCTTTTTCAAACTGCCCCTGATCAAAGTAATTACGTGCGAGTTGTTCGGTTTGTGCTTTCGCGAAAGCGTATACCCCAAAAACCAACACTATTACAAAAATAAACCGCTTCTTCATAAGTGCTAAAGATACAGAAAAGCTCTTAACCAAAAAGCCCTTCTCTTAAAGGGAGAAGGGACTTTTAACATTATTTTCTATATTTTTTAATCGATCATCTCAAATCCGCAATACGGAACGAGTGCTTTAGGGATTTTAATTCCTTCTGGTGTTTGGCAATTCTCAAGAATTCCTGCTAGTACACGAGGTAATGCTAATGCACTACCGTTAAGCGTATGTGCTAGCATTTTCTTTCCATCTTTGTCTTTGATACGTAGTTTCAAACGATTGGCTTGAAATGTTTGAAAATTGGATACAGAACTGATTTCTAACCAACGATCTTGTGCGGTAGAAAAGACTTCAAAGTCATATGTAAGATGTGCTGTAAATCCTAAATCACCTCCACAAAGTCTTAAAATACGATATGGTAATTCAAGCTCATCTAAGATGGTTTTTACATGATCCACCATACCATCTAGCGCTGCTCCAGAATTATCCGGGTGCTCAATACGTACAATCTCTACTTTGTCAAATTGGTGTAATCTATTCAATCCTCTTACATGTGCTCCATAAGACCCTGCTTCACGGCGGAAACAAGGCGTATATCCTGTACAGGTAATTGGCAAATCACTTGCACTTAACATATCACCTCTAAACATATTGGTGACAGGTACCTCAGCGGTTGGGATCAAATATAAATCGTCTGCAGTGGCATGGTACATTTGTCCTTCTTTATCTGGTAATTGTCCTGTTCCATACCCAGAAGCTTCATTGACTAAATGAGGCACTTGATATTCTGTATACCCCGCAGTTGTATTTTTATCTAAAAAATAACTAATCAATGCGCGTTGTAATCGCGCGCCTTTTCCTTTATACACAGGAAATCCTGCACCTGTAATTTTGGTTCCTAACTCAAAATCTATGATGTCATATTTTTTGGCTAGTTCCCAGTGTGGTTGTGCAGCATCGTGTAATACAGGAATATCTCCTTTACGGAAAATCTCTTCATTATCCTCATCTGTGTTTCCTTCTGGCACACTGTCATGAGGAATATTTGGAATGGTATATAATACTTGTTTTAAAGCTTCACCAGCTTCGTTTACTTGCTCTTGTAACACCTTAGATTGATCTCTTAATCCTGCTGTTTTTTGTTTAAGAAGGTTTGCTTTTTGAGCTTCTCCATTTTTAAACAAGATGCCAATTTCTTTGGAGTATTTATTACTATCTGCTAATACTTCATCTAGTTGTGATTGTGAAGTACGGCGTGTCTCGTCTAGGGCAAGTACTTGCTCTAGTAATGCATCGGCTGCATCTATATTTCTTTTTTGAAGTGCTTTTGCAAAAGCATCCTTATGTTCTCTGATTTGAGCTACTTCCAGCATGATCGTGTCTTTTATATAAGATGGCAAATTTAAGGAAATAGTAAAACAAGAGGTACTATTCTTTCTTCAAATAATCTTCACTATCTAATATCCATGATGCATGACCCCAAGGATCCCAAGAAACAGTCGTTAAATCTACTTTGGAATCTATAAGCTTACGGTATTTTCTTCCGTTTATTTGTACACGACAGTTAACAAATACAGAGATATCTTGTCCTTTGGCTGCATATTCTTTTTTAAGACGTTGTGCAAATTGCCATATCACATCAGGTTTTGTTCTAATATTGCGCATTTGCTTCTTAGACAAATACTCATTGAGTCTCACTGTTGTTCTTTTATTGGTAGCCTTGTCTAGTACTGTAAAATGACTTGTTCCTGATTTTGTACGCAACATCATACGCCAGCTTAATCGATGTCCTTCTTCTGCCCATAACACATGGTCTTTTATGAACCAATGTCTAGAAGGAAGGGCTACTTGTAACAGAATATAGATGCCTATAATGACTATACCAAAAGTGCGAAGTTTAGGTACTCGTACTTCTTTTATAGCTTCATAAAAAGGTTTCCTTTGTTTTAAAAATATACGATGGATCACCTCTGTAGGGAAGAAAAACACCGTAAATGCCAATGACATATAGGGGAAAATTCCTATTTGGAATACCACCGAATTGAACAGATGAAAGAATATAGAAATGATAAATGCCCACTTGCGTGTCTTTTTCCAAAGTAAGGCTGGGATAATCAAACCATCAAAGATAATTCCGACATAAGCAACTACCCAAGGCACCCACGATAATTGTAATAAATCTCCAATAAGCCATGTATTTTTTCTTCCTGACATCAACAACTGAGGTGCTGTACCGTCCAACCAATCGGGATAGAATTTAGCAACAGAAGCATAGGTATATACAATCCATAACTGTGCGATAATAAATAAACATACCCATCTAGGCATACTTTGATCTCGTATCTCAGGATTTCTTTTTGCATCTAGAGAAAACGAAGTGTTTGCAGGAAACAATGCCATAATCCACAGCAATAGCATTAATAGGTAGTAATGATTGTTATAAGCAGATTTTTGCATGAAGTATACTACACTCCACATAATAGCATACCCTATAATGGCGAGTCTATATCGATACCCTAGCATCACCATCGCTCCAAAGATGCCCATCACGACAAAATACCCATACATGTGTGGACCTGTACCGGGAAATGTTTGCAAGAAATCAAAACCAATAAAATTAAATGTAAATTCAGGGTCTACAAAAATGCGTCGTACCCATCCTGTCGCAATGGCTCCCCAAGCTTCTAGCATAATTAAGAGTCCAAAGAAAACTCTGAAAACAACCAACGGGCTATTATCTATACGTGAAAAAAGAAATTGATTCACTTTCATAGATTTTATACGATTATAGATTGGATATACTTACGTGAAAATACTTCATCTTCCTGCATCGCTTTTATAAGAATCTCTACAGAGTCAAAGTGTTGCTCTCCCCGTATCTTACAAAGAATTTCTATAGAGAGTCGTTCGTCATATAAATCACTATCAAAGTCAAAGAAATAAGTTTCTATGGTTTGGTGTGTCCCTCCTACCGTAGGATTTGTTCCAATATTCATCATACCATATACAAGTGTGTTTTCTATAAAAGAGCGCACTACATATACACCTTGTCCAGGAATGAGTTTATAATCTTCAGAGATATGAAGATTAGCTGTTGGATATCCTAATGTTTTACCAAGACTTCTTCCATGTATAACGGTTCCTTCAAGCATAATAGGATATCCTAAATAGGCATTTGCTTTGTCTATATAACCTTCAAGGAGTGCGCTTCTAATTTTTGTGGAACTCACCGCTACATCTTCGAGTTCTTGTTTTGAAATTTCTTCTACTTCAAAGCCAAATTGTTCTCCGAAGCGTTTTAAATCTTCAATATTGGCGGTACGATTACGTCCAAAACGATGATCATATCCTATGATGACCTTTTTAGCATGAAGTGCATTAACTAAAATCTCTTCTACAAAATCTTCGGCATGCATTTTTGAAAAATCTAATGTAAAAGGATGTACTACAAGATGGTCTAAACCTAATCTTTCTAATAAGTCTCCTCGTTCTGTGATGGTATTAATTAGTTTTATATCTGCATCTTTTTGCAGTAGCATACGAGGGTGTGGGAAAAAAGTAAGCACTACAGATTCCCAATCGTTTATATGTGCACTTTCTGTAAGTCTAGCGATGATTTTTTTATGGCCTATATGCACGCCATCAAAAGTACCTATCGTAACTACGGTACCTTTTTCGCTAGCAAATGTATGTGCGCTGGAATGTGTTTTCAATTTTATTTTCCGTTAAATGCATTCATAGTATTGGAGATACCTGCTCCCACAAAAGAAGTAATCAACTCACAGCTTTTTCCAAAACGTTCTGGAAGCGCTGCCTCTTCATCTGCTGTCCATTCGCCTAGCACATAATCTACTTGACGTCCTTTTGAGAACTGATCACTTATTCCAAACCTAAATCTATTGTATTTTGTTGTATTCAATTGTGCTTGAATATCTTTTAGTCCATTATGACCGCCATCACTTCCTTTGGTTTTCACTCTAATAGTACCAAATTCTAAATTTAGATCATCTGTAATCACTAATAAGTTTTCTAAAGGGATTTTTTCTTGCTGTAACCAGTATCTCACTGCTTTTCCGCTGAGATTCATATAGGTGCTTGGTTTGAGAAGCACCACGGTTTTTCCTTTAACTTTTGTCTTGGCAATACTACCTAATTTTTCTGTTTCAAATGTGGCTGTGTTCGCTTTCGCGAAAGCGTCCAAAACCTTAAAACCAATGTTATGTCGGGTATTTGCGTATTTGGGACCTATATTGCCCAAACCTACAATGAGAAATTTTTTCATAGGATCTTCAACAGGTGTTTCTTTTCCTTTTTGCTTAAAAATGCGATTAAAAAAAGAAAACATAGTGCGCTGTTCGTTTAAAACCTAAAAATACTAAATGCATTACGCCTTAACAAATATCAGAGAAACTAAAGCGTATCTATTTGCTGCTTTTAAAGAATTGTATGTAACTAATATTAGGTTCTATACATATCTTTTAAGTTTTCGTCGTCTTTTAATTTTGTTTTCTTTGGGTAAGTAAAGAAAAGGAATGGCTCCTAAATACGGTCTCTTTCTTTTTTCATTGACAAAAAAAGAAACAAAAAAAGCGCCCTTAAAAAGGGCGCTTTTCTATAGTATATACAGATTGTATTTATTCTGCAGCAGCTTCAGCTGGAGCATCAGCAGTTTCTCCTTCTTCTTCATCTTCTTCTTCTTCATCAACAGCATTACGAGATGTTCTTACTTGACATACTACCGTGTTGTCTGGATGCATGAATTTATACCCTTCACCTTCAACAGCTGTAACATATAATTTGCTACCTATCTTAAGTTCAGTGATATCTGCCTCGATAAAATCAGGAAGATTATCTGGCAACGCTTTTACTCTTAATTTACGT
>CAKZKZ010000466.1 GCA_937124495.1 uncultured Dokdonia sp.
AGTTATTTTTATTTATTCTAAATAAGAATAATGTATATATTTGTACACTATTAAGAATCATTCTACATAAAATGAAAGCTAAACGACTACTAATCTTTACATTATCTTTTTTTGCTTTCGCGAAAGCGTACTCACAAGAAATACAACCAAAACAAAAAACAGATACGACGAAGGTGTCTGAACTAGATGAAGTTATTCTTACAGCAACACGTACAGAAAGACAATTATCATCTTTACCATTGCCAGCACAGATTATCTCAAAGAAAGAAATTGAGCGTATAAACGCTATACGTCTCACGGATATATTAAACGAACAAACCGGACTTATAACAGTGCCTGATTTTGGAGGAGGAGAAGGGATTCAGTTACAAGGATTGGATAGTCAGTATACATTAATTCTGATAGATGGTGTACCGTTAGTAGGAAGGTCGGCAGGAACTTTAGATCTGAGTCGTCTTACTGTAGGAAACATCAAACAAATTGAAATTGTAAAAGGAGCTTCGTCAAGTTTGTATGGTAGTGAAGCATTAGGAGGTGTTATCAATATCATTACAGACACCCCAAAAGAAGGCGTAAAAGGAGATATAAAACACCGAACAGGGAGTTTCAATGCTCAAGATTCTAATGTAAATCTCAATCTTAAAAAGAACAAACTTGGGGTTGTTGCTTTTTTTAATAGGTTTAGTAATAATGGGTATGATTTAGTAGACGGTGATGCATTAAATACTGTAGAACCTTTTATAAATTACACTTTTTCTGCTAAAGCATCTTACGATATTTCTGAAGACACAAAAGTACTTTTATCAGGGCGTTATTATACACAAGAACAAGATAATATAGCATCAGAGACCTTGCGTGGCGAAGGGACAATCAATGAATGGAATACACATTTAAAATTGGATCACTCCTTTAATGATACCTGGAGCGCCTATTTTGAATTTTATGCTACACAATATGAAGCAGCCTCTTTTTTAAATGATGAATTTGGGAATCAATTTAGCGCTACAGATTTTGATCAACGTTTTACACGTCCTGAATTCCGAACATTATTTACACCTAATGAAAAACATACGATTATTGGAGGTGTTGGTCTCACGCGAGAAACCTTAGATAGAACAGATTTTTTTGAAAATCCAGAATTCAATTCACCTTATATCTATGCGCAATATGACGGTCATCTTACAGGTGAACTTAATGTGATTCTTGGTTTTCGTTATGACGATCATAGTGAATATGCTTCTCAGTTTAGCCCTAAGGTTGCGGTACGTTATGAAGTAACAGATAAACTCGCGGTAAAAGGATCTGTAGGGTCTGGATTTAAAGCACCCGATTTTAGACAGTTGTATTTTGATTTTACAAATGCTACCGTTGGATATACCGTATTAGGATACAATGCCGTTCCTACACAATTACAAGAACTGGCAAATCAAGGTCAGTTAACAGAAGAGGCCATCGCTAGTCTACCAACCATTATCGCTCAATTTAATGAGTCTTTAAAAGCAGAAAGTTCTGTCAGTTATAATCTTGGATTTGATTACAAACCCATCAACACCTTAAAACTAAACCTTAATCTCTTTAGAAACGATATTACAAATCTTATAGATACGCGTGTTATTGCTAGAAAGTCAAATGGTCAAAACGTTTTTAGTTATACCAATATAGGACAGGTATACACTCAAGGGTTAGAGTTCAATA
>CAKZKZ010000467.1 GCA_937124495.1 uncultured Dokdonia sp.
CTTTGAATTTAAGAGCGTCTCGTACATAAAAAAAATTCATTCTTCTACAATCGATAAATGTATGTACATTAACACTCTTAGAATTATGTTCTATTTTTATAGAACGATTTTCCATTTCCTTTATCTTTTCATCTGCTTCATGAGAAACAGCGACCAAAGTATTATCAAATTCATAAAACCAACGTATTGTAGCACTATGTGCATCTGTATTCAACACCAAGTTTGGAAAAGCCAGCTTTCCAAATTCCATCACACTTTGAATTAATCGAATATTTGAAATATCAGATACATTCCTATTATAAAGTGCTATAATAGGCTTCTGTAGGTCACTTATATGTTTCAATCGGCGGTTAGGAAGATAGCCATGAAAATAGTTATTAAATGTTTTAATCAAGTTGATAACTACGTACCTTTTTACAGTTTGTTCAAAACGAAGATAGAAGACAAAGTGTACCTGTACAGTTTTTCTGTCATCAACGAATGGCAGTAGTACTATTTTCCCCTCTTCTCTCCAAAAATATAAGGGTTTACTTTGAACTTTCGAGTTGACAAAATCTGAAATTTCAGGATATGAATCATTGATATAGATTCCATCTAATTGTCTCTGAAACAAAAGACATTCACATTTATATAACTCTTTAATTTTATGAACAAGATGTTCCGCAGTTGTTTTTACATTATCGTTAAATACATTGTTGAGTTTATAAAAATCTTTAACCGTCAATTCTTGTGATTCATTAAAATAATTTAAACCGCTACGACGCACTAAATCAATATACGTTTGAAACAAATATTTTTGATCATTGTTTAGTTGAGAAGAAGCCAGAACTATAAAATTATTTTCATAATTATCGAACACAATTTTTAAATCACCGATCACGAAGTTCTCAAGAAATTGCGAATTAAAAATTCTACTATCTGCTTTATCCTCGCCAAATAGTTCATCTATAAACTCTGGAAGTACGATATGCTTATTTAAATTAACTATTATGCAAAGTGATGGAATAATTTCCTTATTACTTGACTTTACAAAGAGTAAAATATATTTTTCATCTACACAGCAAACTTTCTTAAACAAATGAACAAGCTCCTCTCTTCCAATAAAAATAATTGGATCTTGTTTTATAAAATAATTTAAATCGTGCATAAAACTATATCATTATTCTAAATAAATCCTATTAAAACATCTACCACGATATTAATCTTTAAATACTCATCTTTTATTCTTTGTCGTATGGTTTCAGTCTTTTGAAATAGACTAATATTTCCTATTTGAACAGATTTAGTAATCATCACATTATATATTGCTAAAAAAAGTACTCAGACTGACCTCTATACTATTAATTATTAGTATAATAATAGCTTAAGGAAAATTCATACCTCAATATCTTATAGTTTAAGGTTTCTTACCCCATAGCGTTTTAAGTTGGATGTTATAATCAATTAAAGTATCATTTACATCTTTCATTGATGAAATAAGTTGTTGATATTTTGGATACTGTCTTTGAAGATCTTGTGGACTTTTTATTTTATTCTCATCATTACTTAATTGATTTTTATACCATTTTCTGAAATCAGCCTGATACTCTGTTAAATGCGGTCTTAGCCCTTGATTTAAAATATCAGTAAGTAGTTTAACTAATTCTCCTGAACTTTCATCTAAAATTAAATCCCCAGTTATTTTTTTTAATTCCCCTCGTGTAACATCAAATAACTTATACCAAGAGTCATATACTTGAACAATAACATCATTTTTTTCATCAAATGGAATTGCTGCCTCTCGTGTTATCAATTCTATATGTATTCTATGTGCTATCTCAATGTTTAAATAACTTTTTTTTATTTCGTATTCAAAATCAACTCCAAATATCTTGTATTTAATTTTTGTTAATTGAACATCGATTCTTGATTTACTTGATTTACTATGCCTTCTTAACAACTCATTAATTATAAAAATAAGAGCAAGAACTATTAATAATACCCAAATATTTAATGTGAAATGAAAGTTATAACTTTCACTATCAAAAAATAATTCTATAATCTTCATTATTCGTAATAATAGCAACTATAATTTTCAAATAAATTATTCTCAAGGAAAACCCATGAGGTATTAAAAAAACTATCTATCTCATTATTATCTACATGATTTTGTAATGTAGATTTTGTATGACATAGACTAAATTTAATTTTCGATTAAATAACTAAAAATAATATTCATTATGTTACGGTTTTCCGTAATTAGCTGTAAAAAAAGAGGTCAAACAAACAAATCCCAGTAAATACTGAGGTTTGATTAAAAAAATAAATAATTTAAGGAGCAACAATTTGGCGATTATCAGGTAACATATATGTTGACAACACATTACACACCCACACAAAACATCTATCCATTACTCTCCGAATCATAAAAAGCACTCTTTTCTGTAGCTCAAGACATTTCTTTTAAAGAAATAATTGCGAGAAAGGTTTCTTATATTTTATACGCTCCATATAAAGCTTTTATACCTTAAGTCATAAGACGTAGTGAGAAAACAAAAAAAATAAGCGAGCTCAGCTCGCTTATCATAGTTCTATTATTCATTGAGAAAAATAGAACTAGCAATCTGGTGGTGCGTCTACACAAGTACACTCAATTCGACTCCATTCTTGACCAACTGGACATTCATGAGGTCTACATATTAATATGCCACTCCCCATAATTGACTCTTGTTCTCTTTTGTTTAAGACGGTTCCTAAACTTGAAATGTTTTTTAACATAATGTTTGTTTTATTTGATTAATAATATCCCAAATAACAGAATATCAGATATAAAGAGAGTAATTGCTTATCATAATTAACAAGATGCTTATACTAATTTACAAAAGGAAGTTAAAAATGTATACCATTAGATATAAACAAAAAATAAGATGGTAATTATTAGATAGATTTAAATATCATTCCCCGTAGGTTTTAAACAGGAAAAGTATGCTTGTGCATTATCACACATTCCCATAAAACGTCAACCCATTCATAACTGGATTGTAAACGAAAAACTCACCCATTCTAAAAACATAAAAAAAGCCTTTCATAAACTTTCAATGGATATAGTGAGGTAGAAATGTACACTTAACTAAATCGAAGTGTGGTAGTAAAGAACAAAAAACACTCATCAAATAATTACCTAAACTATAAACTTAGACGTATTACTTAAAGTTGTTTATTCATTTTAGAAAGATTTTTTAGTATTCAAAACACTTTCAACAATCAAATCATTAAATAAATAGCAAGAGATACCTTCTCTATGCATTAATTTTTTATTGAATTATTTTGCTATTTTTTTTTCTAAATCATCAATACAACCAACGTCAGCCTGATTTAATGGAGAATTCAATAATTTACGGTAAAACCATAAATATCTATTTAACAGATACTTACATTATATTATTAACTTTTATTTAACAAATAAATCATATTTCCTACATGATTTTTATATAACTTTAAATGTATTTGTTGATCAACTTTTGCACTGAATTATTAACTTTTAAAAACACATATCATGAAAAAATTATTTTTATCCTTATGTTTTAGTTTTTGTTTATTAATGAGTTCTGTTGCAATAGCAAATAACTCTGAAACTACTTTGAATATGAGTGCCACTGAAAGTGCACAGTTTATTGAAAGTAATGCTGATTCTATTGAATCTATAAAAATTGATAGTACAACCTATGAATTTTGTACAATCATCATTATTATTTTTGAAGACGGTTCAGGAATTCTTATCACCGACTGCTAGAATATTAAAAACTTTTATTATTGCAGGGTCGCTCCCTGCAATAATTCTAAAAACAATTAGATATGCTACTTTCAATTATTAAAAAAAAATCATATTTATTTTTAATGCTTTTGTCAGGTATCATGATAGCTCAAACTACAGAAGTACACTATCAGGAAACTAGAAATCTTGAGAAACAATTAAAACAAATTGATAATCCTGCAATAAAAGAAATGCTCATAAAAAAAGTAGGGCAACCTGTATTATTCACATTAATCTACAGTAAAGGTGTCTCTAATTATGCACAACATGCAGAGACATTAAATACTTCTGATAATACTATTAAAGTTAATTCTGGAAATTCTAAAAGTAACAGAGTTTATAAAAATTCAGATTCGAACAATTTTATTAAAATAGCAAATTTGCTAGATAAGGCGATTACGATATCTGATACATTAATAGATTTTGAATGGACTGTGAAAGATGAGATTGTGACTATAGGTGAATATTCATGTAAAGTAGCAGAAGGTATATATAATGGAAAAAAAATAATGGCATACTTTACCGATCAAATTAATATTAATGAAGGACCAGATGTGTATCAAGGATTACCAGGTTTAATTATAAAATTAGATACGCCAGGTAAAACATATCTTGTCAAAGATATTATCTCCAAAAAAGGAAATACGCAAATAGATATTCCATCTTCAAAAGAGGCAATTAATCGTTTAGAATTTGAAGAATTAAAAAAAGAACAAATCAATAATTTAAAGCGTAGCTATGGGAATAGCGCCAAAGTTATAAAATCATAACACGATATAACTAGCGTTATTTAATATCGAATTTACACATCCGCATAAAACGTCAACCCATTCATATCTGGATCATAAAAGGCAAATTCACGGGTACCCCAAGACGTTTCTTTCAAGGAGGTGTTTTTATGAAAGACATCTATAGTTTTATATTCATCATATAAAGCATCTATATCTTTAATCACAAAGCGTAGTGAAGAAGCATTCATCAGCTTCCAGTTAGAAGCATCATGCCATTGTAGATGGATTTCAATACCATCACGGGCAACCCCAGCATACATAGGATTGTGTTGATCATCTGCAAAGGCAATTTCAAATCCTAATTTCTCTACATAATATCGTAATGAGGTAACCACATCCCTTACAGGAAGTACAGGGTGAACGGTTTGAATATAGCCTTTAGACACTGTTTACAAATTAGATAATGAAGCTAGTTCAGTTTTTGCTTGGTTGTATTCGGTGATCATATCTAAGACGATTTGACCTGCAGGTTTAATATCATGAATCAATCCTGAGATTTGACCAATTTCAAGTTCGCCGTCTTCTAAATCTCCTTCAAACATACCACGTTTGGCGCGGGCACGTCCTAGTAATTCTTTCAGTTGTTCTGGTGTAGGTGATGTTTGGTATAATTCTGCAAGTTGATTGTAGAACTTATTTTTAATCAAACGTACAGGAGCGAGTTCTTTTAATGTAAGCACTGTGTCTCCTTCATTTGCATCTACAATCGCTTGCTTAAATAACTGATGCGCACTGGATTCTTCACTGGCAGCAAATCGGCTTCCAACTTGTACACCATCGGCACCAAGAACCATTGCGGCAAGCATTCCCCTTCCGGTACCAATACCGCCTGCTGCGATCAGTGGAATATCTAATTTTTCCTTGACCATGGGAATTAATGTCAGTGTGGTAGTCTCTTCACGTCCGTTGTGACCTCCAGCTTCAAAACCTTCGGCTACGATGGCATCGACACCAGCATCTTGTGCTTTAAGTGCAAACTTGACACTACTAACCACGTGTACAACTGTGATATTATGTTTTTTGAGATGAGCCGTCCACAATTTTGGATTTCCAGCACTGGTAAAAACAATAGGAACTTTATAATCCACTATCGTTTTCATGTGTTCTTCGATGTTTGGGTACAGCATCGGGATATTGACCCCAAAAGGTTTGTCTGTTGCCTTTTTACATTTTTGGACGTGCTCTACTAATACTTCTGGATACATAGATGCAGCACCTATAAGTCCTAATCCTCCTGCATTACTGACGGCACTTGCTAATCGCCATCCACTATTCCAAATCATTCCGCCTTGAATTAACGGATATTGTATGTCAAATAAATCTGTAATTTTCCCCACTATTGTTTGATGAGCTTTTGTGTTGTAGACAATCCTTCCTCTTGTATTTGTACAATATACACCCCCGATGTAAGTCTGTTAATATCAACAGCATTATCGGCAACGGTAACTGCTTTTTGAAGTACTCGTTTCCCTAACATATCATAGACAAAGATGGTCGCTTGTGAAGCACCTTCAGGAAACTGTATTTGAACGATAGAATTTGCTGGATTGGGTGAGAGTGCATACACTTTCGCGAAAGCGGACTCCTCCACACTCAATACATTATTAATCGCATCTTCAAAATTTGGAATTCCATATCCCATTTGTGCGTTAGGCGTAGTAAATAAATGTGCAGATTCGCGTACAAATTGCATCACTTCTGCATTTGTCAATTCTGGGTAGGCTTGCCAAAAACTCGTAACAGCGCCTGCCATAATTGGCGAACTAAAACTGGTTCCATTACTGGTATCTACATTTCCGTTAGGTGAAATGACCGCACTACTCTGCCCTTTTGCCATCACATCTGGCTTCACTCTTCCATCACTAGAAGGTCCGATGCTACTAAAACTTGCATAATTCCCATTACTATCTACAGCACCAACGGTAAGCACACCTGGTGCATCTGCTGGAGCACTGATCATTCCTGTTCCAGAATTTCCTGCGCTTGTAACGAGTAACATTCCTTTTTCAAAAGCAAGATTAGAGCCTAGCGGAATGAATGTGGTCTGCCCA
>CAKZKZ010000468.1 GCA_937124495.1 uncultured Dokdonia sp.
AGTCATTCTCGGGATGACAGATACTTTAAAGTCCAATTATGATAATAAGGTAGACGAAAACCCAGAAAAGTCTTTAGAAATGATCAAACGCAATGGGAAGAGCCTTTTACATTTGGTCAATGAATTACTTGATCTTGCCAAAGTTGAAAGTGGTTCTATGGAACTAGAATTAGTACAAACCGATGTTGTTCCCTTTATAAAATATTTTAGCGAAAGCTTCCACTCTTTGGCAGAATCCAAGGATATCAATCTCACTGTCTATTCCGAAATTGATTCGGTAGAAATGGATATTGATGTCAACAAGTTGGCGTCAATCATTTCCAACTTACTCTCTAATGCGATCAAGTTTACAGCAGCACACGGTAAGATCATTGTACACCTTAATGCGCTGAGACAAGAAGCGAATAATGCACTACTTATCAAAGTGCAAGACAATGGCAGAGGCTTAAATGAAAAAGATAGATCTCATCTTTTCGATAGATTCTATCAAGCTTCCAACGCTTCTTCTGAACAACAATTAGGTACAGGAATTGGTCTTTCCCTTACTAAGGAATTTGTCGATTTAATGCACGGTCAAATCACAGTAGAAAGCAGACTAGACAAAGGAAGTACCTTTAGTGTACAAATTCCTATTACAAACAATGCACCTAAGGTTAAAGAAGCTAAAAATGATATATCCGCTTCTGCAAACTTGATTGTTCAGCAATCAGAAGTGACTCCTCCCTCCTCCTCTAAGGAACTTTCTTTAGAAGAAAACACATCCGATTTACCACTCGTCTTGATTATTGAAGATAATATGGATGTTGCAAAATATCTAGAAGTATGCTTGCGCGAAAAGTATCAGACAATACATGCCACCGACGGTAATAGCGGAATCCAAATGGCCTACAAAAATATTCCCGACATTATTATTTCGGATGTGATGATGCCTACTAAAAATGGATATGAAGTCTGTGCTACACTAAAAACTGATGAACGTACTGATCATATTCCAATTATCCTTCTCACTGCCAAAGTAAGCGAAGAAGATCGATTAACTGGATTGACTCATGGTGCCGATGCGTATTTGTCAAAACCCTTCAATCAAGAAGAATTATTCACGCGTTTAGATCAATTGATATTAGTTCGGAAAAAACTGATCAGTAAATTAGAGCAAAATGGTTTTTCAAGTGTCTTAAGTGAAAAAGTTGAAAATCCACAAACCAAATTTGTACAGCAAGTTATTAAGGTCGTTCTCGCGCATTTAGATGATGTCAATTTTGGACCTACCGCACTTGCTGAAGAAATGCACTTAAGCGAATCTCAGATCTACCGAAAGTTAAAATCAATCACAGATAAATCTACAGCTATTTTTATACGATCTGTACGTCTACAAAAGGCTAAAGAATTGATTCAAACATCTAATAAAACGGTCTCTGAAATCGCTTATGAAGTAGGTTTTAATGATCCTTCTTGGTTTAGTAGAGCCTTTAAAGCAGAATTTGACGTTCCTCCTAGTCATTATTCCAAATAACTTATAATCAACATTTTAAATACAGTTCTGCAAAAATACTCCATCCTTTTTTAACCACATTCACAAATACTACATGTGAATGAATGAATAGTGAACGTCCAAAAACGAGAAGCCCAATACTTTAGCGCTATCAAAAAATAATAGCGTTATGGAAACGATACTAATTCTTTGGAGAAAACACTACAACTTCCCCTATTCTCCTTTAGATATCCTTCGTACCAGTAACTGTTATATGCCAAGCAGGTAAACTTGTTTTTATGCTTTCGCGAAAGCGTAAAAACAGCTATTCAATTTTAAATAAACTAACGAACCTATTATGGAACTAAACGAAGAAAAGTTACACGAATTATTAGGACAAGTAGTCACCGAAATGGGAGCCGCTGCAAATGGTCCTTTAATTACCATCGGAGATAAATTGGGTCTGTATACCACACTCTCAGAATCTGGCAATATGTCTTCTAGTGAATTAGCCACAAAGACCAATACAGCCGAAAGGTATGTGAGAGAATGGTTATCAGCCCAAGCGGCTTCAGGGTACGTAGAATATGATGCTACAAACCAAACGTTCTTTATGACTCCAGAACAAGCAATGGTTTTTGGCGATAAGAAAAGTCCTGTTTTTATGACGGGTGCTTTTTATGCAATTTCATCACTATATCATGATGAGCCAAAAATTGAAGATGCCTTTAAAACTGGTAAAGGAGTTTCGTGGGGTGATCATAATACCTGTCTATTTTGTGGGACTGAAAAGTTTTTCAGTCCGTCATATGAAGGTAATTTAATTTCCAACTGGATTCCTGCCATGGATGGTGTTGTTGAAAAATTGGAAAAAGGGGCAAAAGTTGCTGATATAGGATGCGGACATGCCGCTTCTACCATCATCATGGCGAAAGCCTTTCCTAATTCGTCATTCATAGGATTCGATTTTCATCCCGCATCTATTGAACAAGCCATAGAAAGAGCAAAAGATGCAGGCGTAACCAATGTTTCCTTTG
>CAKZKZ010000469.1 GCA_937124495.1 uncultured Dokdonia sp.
GTATGCAAACCCAGAACAATATTTTGATCAAGTCATTGAAATTAATCTATCAGAATTAGGCCCTTTATTAAATGGACCATTCACACCAGATTTATCTACATCTGTAGGTACAGCAATGACAGATAAAGCGCAAAGTAATGATTGGCCATTACAAGTAGAGTGGGGGCTTATCGGATCTTGTACGAACTCTTCTTATGAAGATCTATCAAGAGCTTCTTCTATTGCGCAACAAGCACTAGACAAAGGAATTAAAATGAAAGCTGAGCTAGGAATTAACCCTGGTTCTGAGCAAGTACGTTATACCGCAGAGAGAGATGGTATCTTAGAAGTTTTTGAAAACTTAGATGCCAAACTATTTACCAATGCTCGTGGACCATGTATCGGACAATGGGCACGTTATAGTGATCCTAAAAATGCACCTAAAAATAGTATCGTACACTCTTTTAATAGAAACTTTGCAAAGCGTGCTGATGGTAATCCTAATACACACGCTTTTGTAGCATCTCCAGAAATTACTGCTGCGATTGCTATAGCAGGACGCTTGGATTTTAATCCTCTTACAGATTCTTTAATTAATGAAGAGGGGCAAGAAGTCATGTTTGATGAGCCTACAGGATGGGAATTACCTCCAAAAGGTTTTGAAGTAAAAGATAATGGTTTTATTGCACCTGTAGAAGATGGTACTGGCGTAGTCATTACTGTAAGCCCTACAAGTGAGCGCTTAGAGCTATTAACACCATTTACACCGATAGGAAATGAAATTAATGGTGCTAAGCTATTAATCAAAGCTTTCGGAAAATGTACAACAGATCATATTTCTATGGCAGGGCCTTGGTTACGTTATAGAGGACATCTAGATAACATTTCAAATAACTGTCTTATTGGAGCTGTAAATGCATACAATAAGAAGACCAACTTTGTAAAGAGCCAAATAGATGGAGAGTATGGAGGTGTACCAGATACACAACGTGCTTATAAAGCTGCTGGAATCCATACGATTGTTGTAGGAGACCATAACTATGGAGAAGGATCTTCTAGAGAACATGCAGCCATGGAGCCACGTCACTTGGGTGTTGCAGCTGTCATTGTGAAGAGTTTTGCTCGTATTCACGAGACCAACCTTAAGAAGCAAGGTATGCTTGGATTAACATTTACAAATGAAGCAGATTATGATCTTATTCAAGAAGATGATACTTTCAACTTCACAGATTTAAATGAATTTACTCCAGACAAACCATTAACGATTGAGATCGTTCATGCTGATGGAACAAAAGATACAATTACTGTAAACCATACCTATAATCAATCACAAATTGATTGGTATAATGAAGGAAGTGCCTTAAACCTTATCAAGAAGGAAAATGCTGCATAAACTTCATTCATGTTATATATACAAAAGAGCCATCCCAACGGATGGCTCTTTTTTTGTAAGAATATACCAAACACATCGACCTATAGTAAAACTACTCCCCACCCATGAAAAAAACTTGGTTTCTTGAAGATGTACATATTTTTAGGCTGTTGTGCCCTCATAAATTAAAGCACTTTAAAAAATCTCACAAGTTCTCTCAATATAAAAAGAAGGATTATATATACTCGGAAGAAGATGATGCGACTAAAGTATATCTCATTGAAAAAGGAAAAGTCAAACTTGGGTATTATGGTGAAAATGGGGAAGAAATCATCAAAGCGATTTTAACCAAAGGGGAACTCTTTGGAGAAAAAGCCATCCTCGGTATCGAAAATCGGAATGAATTTGCACAATCTTTAGATCATAACACCTCTATTTGTCCAGTACCAGTTGAGACGATGCAGGGCTTAATGAGAGATAATGAATCAATTAGTCTTAAAATGAATACATATTTAGGATTTCGGTTTAAG
>CAKZKZ010000470.1 GCA_937124495.1 uncultured Dokdonia sp.
CCTCTAGTAAGAGGGGATTAAGGGGTGTGTAAAATCACGTTCAGCTATGTATGATTATAAAATAGAGTAGTACTCTATTTTTGATATGCTAAGTACAATCCTTTTCTAAGAAGAAAAGTCTACTTACTCAATCGCTCTTTTAATTTAAGATGCGGTGCTGTTTTTCTGTTGTTGAATGCGTGTAATGAGATAATCGCTATTAAAACAATTGCACCGCAAAGGGCATAATACGCAATACTCTCTATACCCTCTTTATGTCGTACATAAATAGCAATGAGCGCCCATACAGCGACAAGGGCAAACTCGCGCATATTCCGTAACCAAACCATAAACGTATTCACAAGAACAGCAATCGTAATCATAATCATCGTCCATAGAATCTGCGTAAATTCACTACCCGTAAAATCAATGCTTGCAAAAAAGGCACTGAAGTTGGCAATAGTCGCTACGGCAATCCAACCGGCATAGATACAAATAGGCCACCATACAAAAGCAATCACTTCAATAGGTGCATCCCAGCGTTCCATGTTTGTTTTTCGTACAATCTGTAAGAGACTGACTAAAATACCAAGCATAATGATCACTGAAATCCCTACGTAACCATACATGAATGCCACAACCCAACCTGCATTACAGACATTTGCGATGGTAAACCACCAACCTGTTTGTTCGATAAATGACGATTCTTTTTTACTAAAAAACGCTCTGCGTATTTGAAAGAGTGCATATCCAATAAGCATCAAGAAAATAAGTCCCCAAATAGCAAATGCATATCCAGCAGGCGTAAAGAGGTTGGAATACTCATCGCTTATCTCTCCTATAGTTGTATCATTCCAACGTTGTGATTGCGATAAACCATTAACTAAGAGAACGAGAATAACCGAGAGTAGATTTACAATAGCAAATGTCTTTTTCATAAACATAGTATTAGGTATATTTTGCATCTTATTTTAAGATCTATACGTTGTCATAAAGATACGTAGGCTTTCGCCAAAAAATACTTCTTAATTTTAGCTTACATTGAAATTAAAATTATTTTTTTATCCTAAACTGTGATTTCTTTAAAATTGATGCGAATAATAGAGTATACCAACAAAACGAAACCGTTTGAATAAGAAGGACACATTTATTGAAGTTATCGAAAAGTATAAAGGCATCTTATATAAAGTGATCACGATGTACTGTACCGACGATGATGATAAAAAGGATCTCGAACAAGAAATTTTAATCCAAATATGGAAATCTCTAGAGACCTATGATGACACCTATGCAATGACCACGTGGTTGTATAGAATCTCAATGAATGTAGCTATTTCTCATTATCGTAAAACGTTTAAAAAGAAAGGCAACACCGTACGACTAGATACTGGTTTGCTAGAATTTACACCTGCTCCTGAGACTAGTGAAAGGAGCTATGAACAAGATCTTTTACGAAAGTTACTGGCAGATCTCAATGAATTTGATAAAGCCTTGATGTTTCTTTATTTGGAAGACAAGGATTATGAGGTGATTGCAAGTGTTTTGGGTATTTCAAAAACGAATGTAGCGACAAAAATCAGTCGTATTAAAAACCGATGGAAACAACAGCTTTCATCCACTAAAAATTAGAAATTATGAATGTAGATGATATAAAAAATATTTGGAAAAATGATATGAATGCATTGGAGAAACGTGTTCAAATTAATGAAGAAAAAATAAAAAAACTAGAGTTCAATAAGGCAAAAACTGGTTTTGATCAACTTTTGAAAATTTCGATTGCGGGGAAGAATATGGCATTGGTATATGCGGTGATTTCTTTAGGTATGATTTATTTTGTAAGAGAGTCTATGCCTTATATATTAATGCTTTTGGTAGCCTCTGGGGCCATGATTTTCTCTTATTTTCAACATAGTGTTTTGAAAAAAATAGATTATGGAAAACTTAGTCTTATTCTATTACAAAAAGAGATTGCTAAGTTTAGAATACATACATCACGTACAGCTATATATGACATGTCTATTGTTGCTGTTTGGTTTTGTGCCGCAGGGCTTTCTTTTTTGAAATGGATGGATGGATTTGATGTTTTTCAAACACCTGAAAAATTAAGTCATTCAGCTATTGTTTTTGGTATTATACTCTTTGTTATTGTCTTTTTTTCAAAAGCTATTTATAAGGATTATGATACAAAACTTAAAAAATATGAAGCAGACCTTGATGTGCTAACAACATATGAAACAGACTAAAATGTTTTGTATAACAAAGCCCAACATATTGATGTTGGGCTTTGTTTTTTTAATACTACTATTGAAATAGTATCAAGCAAATTGCTCACAAAGTGCAATCGTATTTTTTACATCTTGAAAACTCGTACGTGGATTAATCAAACACATCCTTAAGACAACTTGACCATTTAACACCGTAGTGACTAGAAATGCTTCTTTAGAGGCTAGGACACTTTCGGATATTTTTTGATTTAAAGCGTCCAATTCTTTTTCAGAAAGTTTGTTGCCAATAGGGTTGTATCTAAAATTGATAATGGCCAATGTTGCAGGAGAAACGATTTCCCACTTCGAACTTTTACGAAGTAATCTCTCTGTTTTTTCGGCAAGTGCTATGTTGTAAGAAATAGCATTTCTGAAAGCTTTTAAACCAAATGTTTTAAGAGACATATAAAATTTCAAAGCTCTAAAACGACGCGTGAGTTGAACACCATGGTCATAAAAGTTAATCTCAGACTCATTCCCTTCTATATCTCTTAGATATTCTGGTTTTTCTACAAATGTACTTTTAAGATGCTTGTGATTACGTATTAAAAGACATCCCATTTCATACGGTTGAAAAAACCATTTATGAGGATCTACCGTGATAGAATCTGCTTTTGAAATTCCTTTAAGGAGTTCTTTTCCTTTTTTATCTAGAATCGCAGCACCTCCATAGGCGCCATCAATATGAAACCAAAGTTTTTCTTCTTTAGAAAGTTCTAAAGTGTCTTTGTTCATGGGAGTTTGTTTAAATAGACCGCAAAGGTAGGCTATTGCTCAGACCATTAAAATTATTGAACCCGTAATATGCAATAGATTTTACGAGTAAAGAGATGTTTTGCCTAAAGTAAGGGACTAGTTCTTTAAAATTAGCTGTGATCTTATAAAGATATATCAAGCACTAACCATAATTATACTATTTTAAAAAGTACAATAGTATTTGTAAATTTTAATCATTAAATACTATGTGTCAGGTATTTATGTTGTAACTTCATGTCACTTTTAACCTAATGACGAATAGATTATAAAGAGTTTCATTTTTTTACGATCTATTCGTTATGCCTTAAAATCTATATTATTATGTTAAAAAAAATTTCAAATTTAAAAGGAGCAAAAAAGCTAGAAGCTGCTTCTCAAAAGAAAATTAATGGAGGATATATTGACCCAGATCTATGTGGATGTTCTGGTCCTATGTTTTCTCCTTGTACATGTTATGGACAACCAGGATGGTGTCTAGGACAGTTCTGTGCGTATTAACTTCAGTAGTACTTAAAATGAAAGGTTGTTATTTTTTAGCAACCTTTTTTGATTAAAAACAAGCTACAAATTTTTCAAAATCTTCGGCTGTATTGTATACATGCGGAGCGACTCTAATGGCTTCACCGCGTATGCCTACGGAGATTCCGCTTTCGCGAAAGCGGTCTTTTACAGCATCCATCTTGATATGATCAGGGAGATACACTCCAAAGAGATGCTTAGAACGATAGTCGGCGTGTTCTATAAAACAGCCTTTGTCTCGTAATTGCTGAATGGCCTTTGCAGAAATCGAATCGCAATAATCCTGAATATTTTGAAGACCCCAATCCAATAATTGCTCTATGGACCTGATTTGCATAGGAAGGAGTATAAAATTACTAGATTCCCCTACAGAAAACCGATCGGCTTTGGGTTGGTACTCGTCTTGATAATTAACAAGCTGACTAAAATCCTCACTGTTTTTTCTATTGATCCAATTGTATTCTAAGGGTTGCCCATCGTTAAATGTATCAGCATAATACGCCATTCCTATAGCATAAGGACCTAATAACCATTTATAACCGCCAACGATTAAAGCATCGGGTTGAATCTCTTTTACAGAAAAAGGAAGCGCACCCACACTTTGTGTCCCGTCTATGATGAGTTTTGCACCAACTTTATGCGCTTTTTTGCGTATTTCTACTAGATCAAATAAAGTGCCATCTGCCCAATGAATATGACCCATAGCCACCACTTTAGTTTGAGAATTGATAGCTTCAAGAATAGACGCATTCCATAGCTTCCCTCGATTTTCAAACGTCTTTGGCGGAGCCACTACGGTAATGATTGCACCAGTTGTGTTTGCTTTTTCGCGCCAAGCGTATACATTACTAGGAAATTGCTCATCTATCAAAAGAATCTCATCTCCTTCTTGTAATGGGATATTTTTTGCAACCGTCGCAATACCATAGGATACCGAAGGTATAATAGCACAGTTCTGATAGTCTGGCGCATCAATAAGTGTTGCAAAACGTTGTTTTATTAGCGTACGATTGGTAAAGAAATCCGTTGGAGAAATAGCTGCAGGATTGTTTTTCTTTAAAAGACTTTCTACGCCTATTTCGGCAACACTTTTCAATTGTGGAGACATATAGGCACCATTTATATAGGTGATATCTTCAGGAAGTGAAAAGAGGTGTTTTTGGTGTTGCATGAGTGGTATTTTTATGAGATAAACATAAACGGTCTAAAAGTAATTTATTTACAAGAATTTATATCTTATAGTATTCCTAATTTTAAGTATCTTCATTCTAGAATTTAATCAGTATATGTTATCATGAAAATATTTGCAGAGACCGAAAATCTTATTCTTAGAGAAATTGTTATAGAAGATACAGGTTTTATGTATGACCTAGATAGTAATCCTTTGGTGCATGAATATCTAGGAAAAAAACCTATTTCCTGTATGGGGAAAGCACGTGCGTATATAGATTCTATCCGGATGCAGTATGAAAAGCATGGGATAGGGCGCTGGGCTGCTATAGAGAAATCAAGTGGTGATTGGATCGGGTGG
>CAKZKZ010000471.1 GCA_937124495.1 uncultured Dokdonia sp.
ACGACCATTTTCTTTTGATTTGTATAGCGCATCATCAACATGTTCCCGCCCCTGCGCTCCCGTCGTCCCTGCGGGGGCCATCTCCGCGCTCCCTCCCCTGCTCGTATATTTACTTTCCATATCGTTATGGCGATGGTTTACAAAATCTATCACTCCATCTAGTGTAAGCTCTATGCTGTTTTTTGCATGTTTTTCTATAGCCGTAACAATGGCGCTATTTACATCTTCTACCTCCGATTTAAAAACCTTAGGCATCGATATACTGCCATCTCTAAAAAAAACAGTACCTCCCCAATATTTCCAAATATTCTTTTTAAGTGCGGTGAGTTTGTCTTGTGCTCTAATCGTCACAAGGCCTACGACACGATCTTCTGGTAAATTTGGAAAAGGGATATTCTCATAAGAGATAATAGGTGGGTTTTCTAAATAAGCGTTGATCAAATTTTGCAACTTACTATCATCAAAAAAGGGAACTCCTATAATTTTATTTTCACCATCATCCACCCCTATAACTATAAAGGAATTATTCTGAGGGTTTGAGTTTGACAATGCACAAATATGTTTTAAGAACTTTGCTTTCCCTTCTTTATTACTGATATCAATCTTACGCTTTTTATCATAAAAACTGTTCTCATCATTATGAGCTAGTAAATTCTTGATAAGAAGTCGTTTATTAATCATATTCATTTCCTGCGTAGGCGGGAATCTTTTTCTTTTCTATTTCAAAACAGTCTTAAGAACCATTTTCCCCTCTCTGCCCTTCGAGCATCTCTCTCAAAGGGAGAGAATTAGATCATTTTAAATTTTAAGTATTTTATCAAATCACAAAAAATAGAGTATTACTCTATTTTAGAACACTACTCTATTTTATTCCCCCTTCGGGGGCTAGGGGGATTTACCCTTTATTTATTATAGTCGAACTCGCTTGTGCCGTAGACATCACGACAAGATCTGCAATGTTCACATGATAAGGTCTTGAGACAACAAAATAAATAATATCTGCAATGTCTTCTGGCTTTAATACATCAAAACCTTGATACACCTTATCTGCACGTTCTGTATCTCCTTTAAAACGCACTTCGCTAAACTCGGTAGCAACCATTCCTGGATTCACAGCACCTACTTTAATGTTATGTTTATTCAAATCCATACGCATGCCTTGATTAATAGCATCTACCGCATGCTTACTCGCGCAATACACATTTCCATTAGGGTATACCTCTTTTCCAGCAGTAGATCCAATATTAATAATATGCCCCTGCTTACGCTCTGTCATTTGTGGGATAATAGCTTTACTTACGTAGAGCAATCCTTTTACATTAATATCAAGCATGGCATCCCAATCATCTGTATTTCCAGTCTGGATAGGATCAAGTCCATGAGCATTTCCTGCATTATTAATCAGAATATCTATCTGCTTAAATGCTGCAGGCAAGCTATCTATTGCATCTGCTATTCTTTCTTTATCACGCACATCAAAATTAAGTGTATGTACTTTTACTTGACCTTGAAACTTCTGTTGTAACGTATCAAGACGTTCTTGTCTTCTTCCACAAAGAATCAAGTTAACTCCTTCTTTTGCAAAGCGTTCTGCTGTTGCTTTTCCAATACCACTCGTGGCTCCTGTTATTAATGCTGTCATTCCCATCCTAACCTTCCCAAAGGGAAGGAATTTTATTAATTTATCTCTATTTAAATTCTACATAAAAAAGTCCCCTTTGGGGATTTAGGGGATTAGTTTATGGCACTTTATGCCCTTGACTTTCTATCAATAGTGCAAACCAATCTTGTAATTCTAGTGTTATATCTGCTGCTTTTACGGCATTTGTAATACGATCTTTACTTGTGGTGCCTATCACAGGATGTATTCCTGATGGATGCTGCATAATCCAAGCCAATAACAACTGATCTTCTGTTGCATGATACTTCTCTGTAAGAGATATCAGCAACTTCTTGATGCGCTGCGTTTGAGGCGTGTCTTCTCTAAAAACACTTCCCAACGGACTCCAACTCATAGGTGTAATTCCGTTTGTTTGCATATAATCTAAACTTCCATCATGCATCGCACTGTGCTGTGTCAAACTACATTCAATTTGATTGACCGCTATCGTAGACTTTGTAGCTATTAAATCTGTTTGACTCGGTGTAAAGTTAGAAACTCCAAAGTCTAGAATTTTACCATCTGCTTTTAACTGTTCTATTGCTTTTTGAACCTCATCTGCTTGCATTAACGGACTTGGCCGATGCAGTAATAACAAATCCAAATACTCTGTTTGCAACAATTGTAATGATCTTTCTGCACTCCAAACAATATATTTGGCGGTATATTCATAATGCTTTACACGATTTTCAGATCGTGCTTCTCCAGTATATTGAATACCACATTTGGAGATTAATTGGATGGTAGATCGGTCGATATTCGCTTTCGCGAAAGCGGTTCCAAAATCCCTTTCTGTACTGTAATCACCGTAGATATCTGCATGATCAAACGTTGTGATCCCTTGTGATATCGAGTGATGCATCAAATCAACCATTTGAGTATCATCGAGTTTTTTCCCCCAAGCACCCCAGGTCATACACCCTTGAATTATTTTTGAAAATTTTGTCTTCATTTCTTATTTTGCGTTCTCATTAAAAATACAGGTTCCTAAGATAGAAAAATACGTGGGAAGCCCTTTATTTGATAGAATTTTTAACCAATTGTTAACAAGAAGTTTGAGAATAAAACACCACTTTGCAATGTTTTAAAATACCACTAAAATTAATTTTAAAGTATGGAAGAAAATATGACAACGATAGATATAAGCGCTATCAATGAAAGGATAGAAAAAGAGAGCGCCTTTATAGATATCCTGACCATGGAGATGAACAAGGTAATTGTAGGTCAGAAACATATGATAGAACGATTACTTATCGGGCTTTTAGGTCGTGGACACATTTTACTAGAAGGGGTTCCCGGTCTAGCAAAAACATTGGCCATTAATACACTTGCTCAAGCAGTAAAAGGTTCTTTTAGTCGTATACAGTTTACACCCGATTTACTTCCTGCCGATGTGGTGGGTACCATGATCTATAATATGAAAGTCAATGACTTTAGTATTAAGAAAGGTCCCATTTTTGCAAACTTCGTACTAGCAGATGAGATTAACCGTGCGCCTGCCAAAGTACAGTCTGCACTTTTGGAGGCCATGCAAGAGAAGCAAGTAACGATAGGTGATGAGACCTTTATACTAGATAAACCATTTCTAGTAATGGCAACTCAAAACCCCGTAGAACAAGAAGGGACGTATCCATTACCAGAAGCACAGGTCGATCGTTTTATGCTTAAAACAGTGATCGATTATCCTAAAATCGAAGATGAGCAAATGATTATTCGTCAAAACCTAAAAGGAGGTTTTGAGAAAGTAAACGCAGTCGTTTCTGTGGAGCAAATCCTTCGTGCACAAGATGCCGTAAAAGATGTGTATATGGATGAAAAAATTGAGAAATATATTCTTGATATCATCTTTGCAACACGATACCCAGAAAATTACAAACTAGCAGAATTAAAACCACTGATCAATTTTGGAGCTTCTCCTCGTGGAAGTATCAATCTTGCAATGGCTTCAAAATGTTATGCGTTTATAAAACGTCGTGGTTATGTGATTCCAGAAGATGTGAGAGCTGTAGTACACGATATCTTACGCCATCGTATTGGTATTACCTATGAAGCAGAAGCAGAAAACATTACATCTGTAGATATTATCAACAAGATTGTAAACCAAATCGAAGTACCATAGTAGTTCTTAGTCTTTAGTCGATAGCTCGTCATGCTTAAGCATGACTTGTAGTAAACGAGAGCGTCTACGACGACTCTTTCATTCAAAAAAATCAATGATACATTAATTTATTTAAATAACGAGCATTAAGTTCCTTCTCTTGCGAGAGAAGGTTAGGATGAAGGCAAAATGGATACAAAGGAATTACTTAAAAAAGTACGTAAAATCGAGATCAAGACACGTCGTTTGTCTGATCATATTTTTGGAGGAGAGTATCACTCAACCTTCAAAGGTCGCGGTATGACTTTTAGTGAAGTACGACAATATCAATTTGGAGATGATGTACGTAATATTGATTGGAATGTTACGGCTCGATATAATGAACCTTATATCAAAGTATTTGAGGAAGAGCGCGAACTTACCATGATGCTTGTTGCTGATGTGAGTGGCTCTGAATTTTTTGGCACGGACAAACAGTTTAAAAACGAAATTGTTACTGAAGTCGCCGCAACACTCGCTTTTAGTGCCATGCAAAACAATGACAAAATAGGGTTGATCTTATTTACAGATGAGATCGAACTCTATATTCCCCCTAAAAAAGGAAAGTCACATGTATTGCGTATCATTCGTGAACTTTTAGAGTTTAAACCAAAATCTAAAAAAACAGATGTTGCGCAAGCTATTAAGTTTTTAAGTAGTGTCATGAAGAAGAAAGCTATTACGTTTATTCTTTCTGATTTTATTGCAGACGGATATGAGCAAACGCTAAAAATTGCAGCAAATAAGCACGACATTACAGGCATTCGTATTTATGATCAACGAGAAGAAGCGATTCCAAGTTTAGGAATGGTACAGATGGAAGATGAAGAAACAGGAGAATTAATGTTAGTGAATACCTCTTCAAAAAAAGTGAGAAGAAACTATGAGATTTTCTATAGAGAACGCGTTGCTTATTATGAAGAAACATTCAAAAAAAGTGGTTCTGGTGTGATTGGTATACGTACTGATGAGAGTTATGTAAAAAAATTATTAGGCTATTTTAAACGAAGAGGATAATAGAAAAAGAGATGACATACCCCCATAACAACATATCAAGAACAAGGAATAGGAAGCTCACGTATGCTGTGGCTTTATTCTTTATTCTTTTCTCTTTTTTATCAGTACATGCTCAGGTAGAGCCGACTGTAAAAGCAAAGATAGATACGACCAGTATTCGCCTTGGTGAACAAATTAATTATACGGTGGTTGTAGAAGCTGATCAATTGGCTACTGTTATTTTTCCAGAAGGACAAACCTTCTCTCCTTTAGAAATGATTGAGAGTTATAAGGTAGATACTACTTTTGCGCAAGCAAAAATGACATTAATAAAGAAGTATGGTCTTACGCAATTTGATAGTGGTTCTTATAAAATTCCTACACAACGTATTCTTATAGGAGATCGTACCCTACAAACCGATTCTTTTCAAGTTGAGGTTGCAAATGTAGTGTTAGATACTGTTAAGCAAGGACTATATGATATCAAGCCTGCCATAGAGCTCCCTACAGATTATAGTAAATTCTGGAAATATCTTTTATGGATCATTCCTGTTTTACTGGCTATTGCACTCTTTTTATTCTGGTTATTACGGAGACATAAAAAACGTAAAGAGGCTGAAAAATATATCCCCCCATTTGAGCAAGCACTTGCGTCTCTAGAAGAACTTGATAAAACAGATTTTATAGTTTCTGCAAAGTATAAAGAGTACTATTCTACACTCACCGATACCGTACGCCGCTATTATGATGAAAAAGTATATGATAAAGCGTTAGAAAGTACTACAGATGAACTCATACAACGACTAGAGGCAGAAAAAGATAGTGGTCATATTGATTTCAATACAGAGACCATACAACAACTTAAAGATATTTTTAAACGTGCCGATCTTGTCAAATTTGCACGTATCAATCCTCCTTCTGGAAAAGCAGAAGCAGATCGACTTGCCATAGAGCAAATCGTAAAAGAAACAAAAGAAGCCCTTCCTGCTCCTACTGTTGAAGAACTGATGAAGGATCAGGATTATCGTGAAGCCATAGAGCGTAAACGTACTAGAAAATTATGGGCAACGGGAATTGCTGGAGTTCTAGGAATTTTACTCATCGCTTTAATTGCTGGAGTTGCTATTAAAGGGTATGATGAAGTAAAGGATTTTGTATTAGGAAATCAGACACGAGAACTTGCAGAAGGGAATTGGATCACTAGTGAATATGGTTTTCCAAGTGTCGTGATCAGTACGCCTAAAGCATTAGAGCGTAAAGAAATTCCTCTCCCTGATAAAATGAAAGGGCAAGTACAAATAGATATGTTTGGTTGGGAAACGATACCTCCTGCCATTGCTGTAGCAATAACACAAATCGCCCTGCCTCAAGGAACAGAAATTCCAATAGAAGAGATGATTTCCTCTCAAATTGCCAAACTGGAAAAAAGAGGGTTTATCGCAGATATTGTAAAACAAGAAGAATTTAAAACACTTAATGGAGCCGAAGGGATTAAATCCTTTGGAACAGGAAAATTTGTAATCGACAAAGAAAAAGATATCATAATCAATGGTGAATATGTGATGCTGAGTTTTACCGCAGAAAACATTATCCAACAAGTATTGATTACTTGGAATGAAGAAGATCCATACAGTGTAGAAATAGCCGAACGTATGATCAATAGTGTTGAACTTCAAAAAGTCGAAGAAAAGTAATGTTTGATAATATTGAATTTTCTAATCCGCTGTTTTTTTGGTTGTTCCTTACACTACCACTCGCTATTGCATGGTATATTTGGAAACGAAAAAAACAAACCCCTTCTGTAAAGTTATCAAGTATAAAAGGCTTTAAAGCTGGTAGTAGTTTTTTACCTAAACTACGTCCTTTCTTATTTGTATTGAGACTTCTTGCTCTTGCAGCACTTATTACTGCAATGGCTCGTCCTCAAACGACAGAAGTTACGACAAAGACAAAAAATACAAGAGGTATTGATATTATCATAGCCATAGATGTCTCTGCCAGTATGCTTGCCAAAGACTTAAGACCTAATCGTTTGGAAGCCTTAAAACTCGTTGCGGCCGATTTTATAAAAGGAAGACCTAACGATCGTATTGGTCTTGTAGAATATGCAGGAGAAAGCTATACAAAAACACCGATCACAAGTGATAAAAGTATCGTCTTAAGTTCACTTAACAGTATACGTTACAACAATATTATAGAAGGAGGTACTGCTATTGGAATGGGGTTATCTACCTCTGTAAATAGACTAAAAGACAGTAAAGCTTTAAGTAAAGTCATTATATTAATGACAGACGGAGTCAATAATGCAGGTTTTATAGACCCTAAAATAGCAAGTGAGCTTGCTTTAGAGTTTGGAATAAAAACCTATACGATAGGTGTAGGAACCAATGGAACGGCGCTCTCCCCCGTAGCATTAAACAATAATGGGTCTTTTGTGTATGATAATGTCACTGTAGAGATTGATGAAGATCTATTAAAAGAAATTGCAGAAGTCACTGGAGGAAAATATTTCCGAGCTACAAATAATAAGAAATTGAAAGAAATCTATGACGAAATAGACAAACTAGAAAAAACAGAAGTAGAAGAATTCAAGTATACCAATTATGAAGAAAAATACCGACCATTGATCCTATTGGCAGGTATCTTATTGTTACTAGAATTGCTCCTTAAGTTTACGGTGTTTAGAAGTTTCGTTTAATAAAATAAATACGCTTTCGCGAAAGCGAAAAAAAGAAATGTATGAAGCATATACTGGTACTACTCATAATGATGGTTTTTAATAGCACATTTGCCCAATCACCAAAAGTGCTAGTAAAAACAAATAGTGAAGGCAACGTGTCCGAAGGTGCTATCGAATCTTTAATACAAGCCATTCGAGAAGGAAACGACATACGTGTAGGCTGGTCATTAGATTTTGATAAAGATGGGAAGCCAGATGTAGAGCATCTGATAGATGCAAAGTTTCTGACAATATTAAACGGTCATGTTTTTAATCAAATCGACCCTATTTTTGCGCAAGCACCTAATGCTAAGATTCCTCAAGTACAAATAGGAAATAATGATATGAAGTGGATGGCAATCATAGGAACCAATGGAGTGTTGATGAGTCGTTTTATAATCCCTGGTATAAAAGACCAAGAGAATGAAGAGTATAAAAAGCAACTGGAAGTGATGTCCAAAGTAAATGAGGATATTGTTGAGACAAGTTGGTTTTTAAAAGAATAAATAAATTTTAATAAAAAAGATTCCTGCCTATACGGGAATGATAGAATATGTATCTATTAGAAGAAAAAATATGGTTTTGGTTATTGCTGGCTATTCCAGCAATCATACTCCTATTTCTAGGTGTTCTTTTCTGGCAACGCTCAGCTCAAAAACGCTTTGCGAACAGTACTTTACTTAAAAAATTAAGCCCAGAACGTTCTCTGTTTAAACCTGTGCTTAAAATTTTTGTGTTAAGCCTCGCTATTTTGTGCTTAGTTATCGCACTCGTGAACCCAAAAATGGGAACAAAACTAGAAACGGTCAAACGAGAAGGTGTTGATCTTGTCTTTGCTATAGATGTTTCAAAAAGTATGTTAGCAGAAGATATTGCTCCTAACCGTATGGAGAAATCAAAACAACTCGTTACTCAGATTATTAATAATCTAGGAAGTGATCGTATAGGGATCATTGCCTATGCAGGAAGTGCGTACCCACAACTCCCTATTACGACAGATTACAGCAGTGCAAAACTATTTTTAAGTCAGATGAACACCGATATGCTTTCCAGTCAAGGAACGGCTATTAGTGAAGCTATCGAACTTGCTAAGACATATTATAATGACGAAGAGCAAACCAATAGAGTGCTGTTTATAGTTTCTGATGGAGAAGATCACGTAGGTGAATCGTCTAATATTGCTGAACAGGCAAATCAAGAAGGGATTCGTATTTTTACCATTGGTGTAGGTGAGACTACCGGAGGCCCTATTCCTCTAAAGCGTAATGGTATAGTACAATCTTATAAAAAAGATCAAGATGGAGAAACCGTCATTACACAACTAGACGAGCAAACTTTAAAAGATATAGCCTCAGAAGCCAATGGCGAGTATATCTATGGAAAAAACACCTCAGAAGTAACAGATAAAGTGAAAGAAATCCTTAATGGGATGGACAAAAAAGAATTTGAAGCTAAACAATTTGCAGATTTTAAAGACCAGTTTCAATGGTTTTTAGGCGCAGGACTTTTACTTCTTTTTTTAGATATATTTTTATTAGATCGCAAAACCAGTTGGTTAAAAAAATTAAATTTATTTAACGAAAATTAAAAGAACGCATGAAACACCTTCTTTACATATACGTTATAAGCTTTTCTTTAATAGTAAGTGCTCAGAGCAAGAAACAAGCTCCTATAAATCCGTATGCAGATACGGCAAGAGAACTTGTTTTGAATGGTAATGGGCATCTTTCTGAGAACGCTTTCGCGAAAGCGGAAGTAGCCTACAGAGAAGCTATATCGTTAGACCCAACAAGTGTTCCTGCTAAATATAATGCGGGAAACAACTATTATGTTAACGAGAAATATGAAGAAAGTACAGCTTCTTTAGTCAAAGCTTCGGAAGTAGCACAGACTAAAAAAGAAAAACATAAAGCGTTTCATAATTTAGGAAACGCATTGTACCAACAAGAAAACTGGGAAGGTGCCGTAGAAGCATATAAAAATGCCTTACGTAACAATCCTACTGATGAAGAGACACGTTACAATCTCATGCTGGCCAAAAAAGAAAAAGATAAAAATGGTGGCGGCGGTGGCGGCGGTGATGATGAAAATGAAAATCAGGATAAAGAAGAGAATCAAGATAAAGATCAAAACGAAAAAGACAAAGACGGAGAAGGAGACGAGAAAGAGAGTGACGATGGCGAAAAGAAAGAAACTGATGATGAAGGAGAAGAAAAAGAAGATAAGGGAGATCAGAAAGAAGATGAAAATGGAAAACCTGAGGATAAAAACAAAGAAGAATCTAGTGACAAGGGAGAAGAAAAGAAAGAACAACCTAAACAACAAGCTCCTCAACCTGGACAATTATCACCTCAACAGGTGCGTAGTCTCCTAGAAGCTATGCGTAATGAAGAGCAGAAAACGCAAGAAAAAATCAATGCTAAAAAGCAAAAAGGAGCAAAAATAAAAACTGAAAAAGATTGGTAACCTCTTAACATTATCATTATGAAACTAAAATTTCACATACTCTATATCTTATTGCTTTCTATGGCAGCGATATGTACACAAGGAGGGACTTTTGACGCCAAAACAGCATATACAGAAGTCGCCATGAATGAATCTGTAGACACATCAAAATATATTGATATCGCTTCAGAAAAAATTCATATAACTACAGAAATTTCTAAAAGTAACCCATACCTCAATCAAGGGTTTGTTATAGAGCATAGATTATATGTGCCATTAGACATTAGCATTAATAACTGGAAAGAGATAGGCTCTCCACAATTTACAGATTTCTGGAGTCAAAATATAGCCGAAAAGCAATTTAAAATACATGAAGGCAAGTATAAAGGAAAACCCTACAGGTATGTCGTTTTAAAACGTACAATCCTCTATCCACAAAAGGCAGGGGAGCTCACTATCGCACCTTTAACTTTAAACATCTCTACGAAGATTCCAACAAAAGAGCGTGATGTTTATGGACGTTTTGTCACTGAAGAAATAGATATCACCGTTGCTTCAGAAAATAAAACTATAGCTGTTAAACCACTCCCATTAGAAGGAAAACCGGACAACTTTACTGGAGCTGTTGGTGCATTTGACTTTACTGTAAAAGCAAATAAAAACCCATTACATACTTCAGAAGTATTTCAAGTAAGTGTAGCTGTAAAGGGAAATGGAAACCTACCTCTTTTTGATCTTCCAAACCCTAATGTATCTAATAAATTAAACGTATCGCAACCAGAAAATGCAGATGAAATCCATTCAGATTTAAATGGAGTTAGTGGTTTGAAAAAAAACGTATATACCTTAAAGGCTACTACACATAATGAAAAATATACTATTCTTCCCATGACGTTTAGTTACTTCAACCCAAAAACCGAACGTTACGAACATAAAACCTCTGATGAATTTGTGATAGGAGGTGACAAATAAGAGAAAAAAACAAGAAAAATAAAAACCTTTAAAGATTGGTAAATCCTTAATATCACTATGAAATTAAAACTGTACATATTCTCTATCATCTTGCTTTCTATAGCAACGGTATCTGCACAGGATGTGTCTTTTACTTCCAAAGTAAATAAGAAAAAACTGGGTATTAATGAACGATTACGTGTTGATTTTGAAGTAAATCAAGATGGTGATAACTTTAAAAGACCCGATTTTAAAGGATTTACTATTTATTCGGGGCCTAATCAGGCCGTAAGTAGGAGTTGGTCAAACGGAAAAGGCACGTACTCTAAAACGTTTAGCTACATATTAGTTCCTCAAAAAAGAGGCAAAATCACCATAGAACAAGCAGAAATCACCATTAAAGGAGAAGTATATAAATCGGCTCCTTTGGAAGTCACTATTACGGCTGCTGTAAACAAACCAAAAGATGGAAATGATGCCGCATATATTGCTTCAGAAAAAATCCATTTAGTTGCAGAAGTTTCTAAAAGTAGACCTTATCTCAATCAGGCGTTTACTGTTGTGTATAAATTATATGTATCTCCAGAAACTAGCGTGAGCAACTGGAGGGAATTAGATTCACCAAAATTTGCTGATTTTTGGAGTCAAAATATTGATGAAAAACAATTTAAAATTTATGATGGAGAATATCAAGGCGAGCCATATAGATATGTCATTTTAAGACGTACGGTACTATACCCGCAAAAAACGGGCAAGCTTACTATAGAACCTTTAAGTCTGAGTGTTTCTGTAGCTGTTCCAACAAATAGACGTGATATTTTTGGTAGATTCTTAACTCAGAATGCCAATATTACGGTGGCTGCAAAAAGCAGAACGGTAGATGTTAGGCCACTTCCATTAGATGGAAAACCTGACGACTTTACAGGAGCTGTAGGAGAATTTGACTTTACGGTAAAGACAGATAAAAAATCACTTGATGCTTCAGAAGCATTTCAGCTAAGTGTGGAAGCAAAAGGAAATGGAAACTTAAAACTTTTTGATCTTCCAAAACCTAATCTTCCTAGTAAATTAGAAGTATACGAACCAGAAAATGCAGATAGAGTACGTACCAATTTAAGTGGGATGAGCGGTCTTAAAAGAAGTACTTATACCGTAGTTCCTGCCTACAAAGGAAAATATCCTATCCCAGCTATATCTTTTAGTTACTTCAACCCAAAAACAGAGCGTTATGAGCGTAAAACTTCTGATGAGATTGTTATAGAAGTCATGAATGGGCCTGTAGATTTAAATGCAGAAAAAACGACAACTACAACCGACAACACAAACAAACAACAAGTGATTGCAGCAGACAATCAGTTTGCATACATTAAATCTACTCCAAATCTTCAATCTGTCTCAAAAAAGCAATTTTTTAAATCTGGATTGTTTTGGGCATTATTAGGAGGCCCCTTTTTATTGATTCCTATTGCAATGATTGTACGTAAAAAACGACAAGCATACACAAGTGATGTACAAGGTAATCGTATCCGTAAAGCAGATAAGCTTGCTCGTAAATTTTTAAGTGAAGCCAAGAAAAATTTAGGAAGTCAAAAAGAGTTTTACATTGCTATGGAACGCGCCCTTCATAATTATTTGAAAGCAAAACTCAATATTCAAACGAGTGATATGAGTAAAGATCGTATTACGAGATTGCTTAAAGAACGTGAAGTAGACGAATCGACGAATATAGAGTTTATTGGCCTTTTAGAAAGTTGCGAGTTTGCTAGATACACGCCTTCAAACACGGTCGCTATGCAGCAAGATTACGACAAAGCAGTTCGTGTAATATCAACCATGGATAAACAGTTATAAGATGACAAAAATTTCAAAATTCATTCTTGTTGTCGTAACTTTTCTTTTAAGTTTCACAACATACTCGCAACAAACTGAACTTCTTTTTAAAGCAGGAAATGAGCATTATGCCCAAGGGAGGTTTCAAAAAGCAGTCGATGCATATAAAAGAATATTAGATCAAAAGGTAGAATCTGCTGCCCTTTATTTTAATCTTGCAAATGCACATTATAAATTAAACAATGTAGCTCCTACGGTTTATTATTATGAAAAAGCATTGCAACTTGCTCCTGCAGATCCAGATATACGTAATAATGCTGCTTTTGCAGAAAACATGAAAATAGATGCCATAGAGCCTCTTCCTAAAAATACACTTCAAGAATGGGTCAATAGTGTCATACAGCTATTTACAATAGATGGATGGGCAAAAACTTCCATTGTATGTATTATCCTTTTTGTACTTGCTTTTCTAGGTTATTATTTTGCATATAGCACGATTAAAAAACGTCTGTTTTTTACCTCATCTATTGTGGTACTCATTTTAGGTATTTTGAGTGTGAGTTTTGCGTATACCGCTTTCGCGAAAGCGCAACAAGATCATCCAGCAATTGTATTTACCTCTGAGGTAGAAGTAAAGAGTGAGCCTAATCTCTCCAGTACGCTGGCTTTTACGCTGCATGAAGGCACTAAAGTCTTTGTGCTAGAAGAAGATAGTGAATGGAATCGAATCAAGCTTATAGACGGTAAAACAGGTTGGATTCCAAAAGGAGACATTAGATTGTTAAACAATTTTTAAAAAGACTTTAACAATCTAATGTCTTAAAATTATTTATTTTTACACCCTTGCAAAATCTTATTACCATATCGTTAGCGTTTATGTTGTCCTTATCTATATTAGGGCCTTCTTTTATTGTACTTATAGATAGCCATGCTGATATTGAAATTGCGTTAGATCTTGGTGAGGATGAAAATAAAAAAGAAACAAAAAAAGAGCTCGATGAGAAAAAAACGTTCTTTCAGCTATACACAACACCTGCTATAGCTAAAAACTGTCATCAAAACTTGCAAAACAATCACATACTGCATCAATATAGAAATCATATCATTGATGTACAATCTCCTCCTCCAAAACACACTGTTTAGATTTTAAAATTGTACATCTTTATAGGAAACGAAGTGCCAAATTAGTTCCTATTAAGAACACGTACCCCTATTATTATTTTAAACTAAACAGCTATGAGCTTCTAGCCATAGCACTATATTATGTATCATGTTCAAATATTTAAAGAACGATCTACCTGCTAGTGTCGTTGTATTTTTTGTGGCACTCCCCTTATGTCTCGGGATTGCTCTTGCCAGTGGCGCACCTCTTTTTTCAGGACTTATTGCAGGAATTATCGGAGGTACTATCGTCGGTTTTTTAAGTGGCTCTCAAATAGGCGTTAGTGGTCCTGCCGCTGGTCTTGCAGCCATTGTTCTAACAGCTATTTCTGCTCTAGGTGGTTATGAAAACTTTTTAGCCGCTGTCGTTTTAGGTGGAATTATTCAATTAGTCTTTGGCTTTTTAAAAGCTGGGATCATTGGATATTATTTTCCTTCTTCTGTTATAAAAGGGATGCTTACTGGAATTGGGATTATTATTATTTTTAAACAAATACCTCACTTTTTTGGGTACGATGCAGATCCAGAAGGTGATTTTGCTTTCTCTCAAATGGATGGAGAAAACACACTCTCTGAGCTAGGAAACATGTTAAGCTCTATAAGTGTTGGAGCTACCATCATTGCATTTATTTCACTAGGAATCTTAATCCTTTGGAGTAATGTACTTTCAAAAAAAGGAAAGATTTTCAAACTCATACAAGGCCCTCTTGTAGCTGTTGCTATAGGGATTATATATTATATTTTCACAAAAGGTACAGGTATCGAAATACAAGATAATCATCTTGTGAGTGTTCCCGTTCCTGACAGTCTAGATAGCTTTTTAGGTCAGTTTGCTTTTCCAAACTTTGCTGTGATCGCTCGTCCAGATGTAATACTTACGGGTTTTACCATTGCTCTTGTCGCCAGTCTTGAAACCCTACTTTGTGTAGAAGCTACAGATAAGTTAGATCCAGAAAAAAGGGTGACCCCAACCAATAGAGAATTACTTGCACAAGGTACTGGAAATATTCTTTCAGGATTGGTAGGAGGCTTACCTATAACACAAGTAATTGTTCGTAGTTCTGCAAACATACAATCTGGAGGAAAAACAAAAATGGCTGCGATTATTCACGGTTTCTTATTATTAATTTCTGTCATCCTTATTCCAACATTACTTAATAAAATTCCGCTTTCTGTTCTTGCTGCTATTCTATTAATTGTAGGGTACAAACTAGCAAAGCCTTCTACGTTTAAAGCAATGTGGAATGCTGGATGGAAACAGTTTGTTCCTTTTATTGTTACTGTAGTGGGTATCTTTTTTATAGACCTCTTATGGGGAATAGGTCTTGGTCTTGCTGTAGGGATTGTTGTTGTATTATTTAAGAGTTATCAAAACTCGCATTTTTTACATAAAGAAGATGTAAGTAATGGAAAACAAAAAATGAAAATGACACTTGCAGAAGAAGTAACCTTCTTCAATAAAGGAGCTATATTAAAGGAGTTAGATCAACTGCCAGAAAACACATACCTTGAATTAGATGTAAGAAAAACAAGATTTTTGGATAACGATATTATAGAAATACTAGATGATTTTGCAGAAAAAGCAAGAAATCGACATATTGATATCAAACTTATCTCAGAAAAAGGGATTATAGAAAACCCTGAAAGTTTCATAGAATTTTTTAACTTAAGGCCTAAATCGGCTTAAAAATAACGTATTATGAAAGAAGTACCTGTACCACCATTACCAGCTAATGGAACACAAACTGAAGAGTCACAAAGACATATGACTCCTGATTCTACACGTAAAAGACTAGAGGATGGAAATGACAGATTTATAAAAAGTAAGCTTGTAGAAAGAGATTTATTAAGCCAAGTCACATCCACACAAGGCGGTCAATATCCATATGCTGTTGTTTTAAGTTGTATAGATTCAAGAGTCCCTGTAGAAACCATTTTTGACCAAGGTATTGGAGATATATTTAGCGCTAGAGTTGCTGGTAATGTAGTAAGCCCAGATATTGTTGGGAGTATAGAATATGGATGTAAAGTTGCAGGGTCAAAACTTGTTGTTGTTTTAGGGCACACAGGATGTGGAGCTGTTAAAACTGCTATCCAAGATGCCAATGCGATTAGTCCGCTACAACTCGGGAGTATTAGATCCTTATTAGATGGCATTAAGCCTTCTGTTCATGCCGTACAAGAACCAGAAAAACGTAGTGAACGCACTTACGAAAACAAAGAATTTTTTAATGCTGTCGTATATAAAAATGTGGCACTTACTATAGATAATCTTAAAAATGATTCTCCCATCTTAAAAGACATGGAAGAAAAAGGCGAAATAAAGATTTTAGGTGCTGTTTACAGTGTAAGTGATGGAAAAGTTACTTTTCTATAGTTAAAAGTAAGCATACTACACAAAGAGTTTTTAAAAATTTTGTTACATTGAAAGGCTATACGTTTATTCGTTAGCCTTTTTTTGTGCTAAAGAACGACATTCTAAAAAATAACATACGTGAAAAATTTTTTTAAACATCTTAAAGGAGATGCTTTTGGTGGTATTACTGCTGGAATAGTTGCACTTCCGCTGGCTTTAGCATTTGGAGTGTCTTCTGGTTTAGGTCCAAGTGCTGGATTATATGGCGCTATATTTATCGCCTTTTTTGCTGCCCTTTTTGGCGGAACACCTACACAAATATCAGGGCCAACAGCACCTATGACTGCGGTAAGTATTGGAGTAGTTGCTGCTATATTAGCCACTTTTGATGGAGATATAACAAAAGCTTTACCTATTATCTTATCTGTATTCCTTTTAGCTGGGCTTATTCAAATTGGTCTTGGTTTTTTAGGCATTGGAAAATACATACGATATATACCGTACCCTGTTGTTTCTGGATTTATGACTGCTATTGGAGTAATGATCCTATTTACGCAGATTCAACCTATGATAGGATATAAAGCATATGAAGACCCTGTTCTTGTAGAACAATTTATTCCACAAGCAGAAGAAGTTTTACTTGATAAAATCCTTAAAGAAGAAGCTGGAGAAGGCATCATGGTTCTTGAAGATTTTGAAGAAACCATTAAACGTGCTAAAGTTGTAGGAAACCAAGCTATACAAATGGAAGCAGTAGCACTAGCTAAAAATTACGGTAAAGGTGTAGTAGGAAATATAAAAGTATTACCCTATGCTATTAAATCCATACGATGGTTAGAAGTCATTTTAACACTAGCTACTATCTTTATTATTTATGGTTTTAAACGTATTACAAAAGTAGTCCCTAGCACCTTAGTAGGACTCGTTGTCGTATCTGGAGTTGCTTATTTTGCAAAGTTAGACTACCTCCCTATTGATGAAATTCCTTCAGGATTTCCAAAATTTAACACAGAGATATTCACAGGCTTTAGTATTAGTGCCTTATCACCTTACATACTAACGGCATTTTCCTTAGCATTTTTAGGAGCAATAGATTCGTTGCTTACCTCTGTCGTTGCAGATAATATGACCAAAACTAAACACAAACCTAATAAAGAACTCATAGGACAGGGAATAGGAAACACCATTGCTTCTATTTTTGGAGGAATTCCTGGTGCTGGAGCTACCATACGTACCGTGGTAAACATTAATGCAGGAGGAAAAACACGACTTTCAGGTATGGTCGCAGCTGTATTATTACTCGTGATTTTACTTGCCTTAGGACCCATTGCTTCACAAATTCCAGCAGCCGTACTTGCAGGTATTCTTATTACAGTAGGAATAGGTGTGATGGACTATAAAGGGCTTAAAGCAATTCCGAACCTACCTAAAGATATGAGCCTATTAGGTCTGAAAATGAGTTCGGAAGTTATTATTATGCTTATTGTTCTTTTACTTTCTGTATTCTGGAATCTTATTAATGCAGTAGGAATTGGATTGGTACTTTCTTCTTTGATTTTTATGAAAAAGATGGGAGATTTTACAGCAAAACAATCCAGAGTGCTCGATTTAAAAGCTACTGAAAAAAACGAGCTATTATGGAATGATGAAATTGCTTTTCCGGAAAACTTAAAAGAAGAGATTTTTATAAAACACCTTAGTGGCCCCTTATTTTTCGGATATACGAGCGAGTTTCAACAGTTATCACAGCAAATTCCTAGCACAGCTTCTCATGTAATT
>CAKZKZ010000472.1 GCA_937124495.1 uncultured Dokdonia sp.
CCATTCTAGTCTATATCAGATCTAGAATAAGCACTCTTGCGCGACGACCATTCGACGGCATGTCTTCTCCAGAATTCACCTACTTCCGGAGGTTTGGTAGCCCAGACGCAGCGTCCTACTCTCCTGCGATAATATCATTGCTGGGCTACAGAGCGAGATCGAAAACTTGAAGAATGAGATTGTTAATTTGAATACTAAGGATAACTCTTTTTCTTTTTCTGTCGTTTCTAAAGATGCTAAAATACAATTTCAAGATCTAGAGTCGTTTGGGTTCTCAAAAATGCTAATGTCACATGATTTCAGAACTGTTGATACAATTCATGTAGCCTCTGTAAAATGGAAACAAACGTTAAGTGATAGTATCGTTGAAATAAAAGATAATCAGTTGAAGGAGTGGTTGAAAAAACAAATCAAAACAGACTCTATAGTACTTAAAAATGATTGATAGCCAGTTTTAAACTACTTAAATTTTAAGGTGATCGTAGTTGTTTAGTGGGGCTTATTTTTTAGCGTTTTGAGCTTGGCGAACCATTTTAAACAAGTTAGAAGAGTATACAAAATTGGTTACTTCTTCATTATCGGTTTTAAATATTTGAGATTTATCTCCTTCCCAAGCTAGGTGCCCCTCTTTTAGAAAGATAATTTTCTCACCTATTTCCATCACAGAATTCATATCATGTGTATTGATAATGGTGGTGATATGATATTCTTCTGTAATCTCTTTAATCAGATTATCAATAACGGTTGCTGTATGAGGATCTAATCCAGAGTTAGGTTCGTCACAAAACAGGTATTTAGGATTATTCACAATAGCTCTAGCAATGGCAACACGTTTTTGCATTCCTCCAGATATTTCTGATGGCAATTTATGATTGGCATTTTCTAAATTGACACGATCAATTACTGTATTTGCACGTTCAATCATTTCTGCCTTCTTCATTTTTGTAAACATCTGTAAAGGGAACATAATATTCTCTTCTACAGTCATAGAGTCAAAGAGGGCGCTTCCTTGAAAAACCATGCCTATTTTTTCTCTAATAGTACGTTGCTCTTCAAAATCCAGTTCTGAGTAACAAATTCCATCATATAAGATTTTACCACTATCAGGTCTGAAAAGGCCTAACATACTTTTAATGAATACTGTTTTTCCAGATCCACTCTGTCCGATAATGAGGTTTGTTTTTCCTTTGTCAAAAGTAGTGGTAAGCCCTTTAAGAACTTCTACATCTCCAAACCCCTTTTTTAAATCACGTACTTCTATCATTAGCTTAACAACATTTGAGTAATGAAATAATTTGTAGCAATAATAGCGACACTCGTCCAAACAAAGGATGTGGCGCGTGCATTACCTACTTCCAGTGCGCCACCTCGCACGTAAAACCCCTGAAAAGAAGGGATGGTAGCCAATAAGAAAGAAAATATAAATGTCTTTAAAAATGCGTAGGTAATATGAAAAGGAATAAAATCATCTTTTAATCCTGTTAAAAACTGATCTGCTGTTGTAAAGCCACCATAAACAGCAGCAATATAAGCTCCTAAAATCCCTAAAAACATCGCAATAGCAATAACAAATGGATAAAAACACATCGCCACTATCTTAGGGAATACAAGATAATTTAAAGAGTTAATACCCATCACTTCTAGCGCATCAATCTGCTCTGTTACACGCATGGTACCTATACTAGAGGTGATAAAAGATCCTACTTTTCCAGCCATAATAATAGATAGGAATGTAGGTGCAAATTCAAGAATAACAGATTGTCTTGATGCAAAACCTATCAATTCTTTAGGGATAATAGGATTTGTAAGATTCAATGCTGTTTGAATAGCTACCACGCCTCCTACAAAAAATGATATAAAAGCAACAATTCCTAAAGAACCAATAATTAAATCATCGATTTCTTTAAAGATTAATACACGTAAAACCTTTCCTTTTGTTGGCTTAACAAAAGTCTCTTTAATCATTAAGAAGTATTTACCTATATCGTGTAGATATGTCATGCAATTGCTTTGTAAGGGCTAAATTAATAAAATAAAATTCGGGTAAAGCCATTTTAATGTGGCTTTATGAAAGTTCTATAAACTTAGCAATGCTTTAATTTTTTTATAAATATCTGTATTTTCATAAATTCCAGAAAATTCTTTTGCACCTGGCCCGTATGCAAAAACGGGAACCATAGCGGCTGAATGCCCTCCTGTAGAAAATGTCGGTTTGATTTTATTATAATTACCATCATCAGAAGCGAGTGTAAACCCACCTGTTTCATGATCGGCAGTGACAATAACAAGGGTGTTTTTGTCTTTTTTTGCAAAGTCTAAAACATTTCCAAGCACAACATCAAAGTCTATCATTTCTCCAATAAGGTAATCACTATCATTTGCGTGACCTCCCCAATCTATTTGAGATCCTTCTACCATTAAGAAAAAACCATCTTTATCTTTCTTTAAATAAGAAAGTCCTAATGCTGTGGCGTCATACAAGAAAGAACCTCGTCCTTCTATCATTTTTGGCATGCCTCCATCAGCAAGGAGAAATCCATATTTTTTATTTACATCTGTTGGGATGTTTGCGTTTAATGACGTCGTTTCTACTTCAAAACCATTTTTTGTAAGTTCACTTAATAGGTTTCTGTTGTCAGATCTTTTTGCGAAAAAATTAAGACCACCGCCAGCAAAAAAGTCAACAGAAGAGTTGGTAAGAGCTTCGGCAATTTCTTCTTCCATTTTACGATACTTAACGTGTGCATAGAAACTTGCAGGTGTCGCGTGTGTGATGGTTGAGGTTGCGATAACACCTGTGGCATATCCGCGCTCTGATAAGTCTTCTAGCAGTGTGGGCGTCGCTATGGTGTCATTATTTACTCCGATGGCACCGTTATATGTTTTTACCCCTGCCGAAAAAGCTGTTGCACCTGCAGCGGAGTCTGTGATAAGATCACTAGAAGAGGATGTTTTTATAAGTCCAATATGCTTGAAACGTTCATAATTAGAAGGCTCTGAATGGTAAAATTGTGTTGCTGATATCTGGCTCAATCCTGTGCCATCAGCAATCATGATTATGATATTTTTAGGAACTGTTTTTTCCTTTTTAATTAGTTTTGGGGTAACAGGAGGTTGTGGTGTTTCAATATTTTTCTTGGTAGCACAAGAAAATAATATTGAAGAGGTTGCTATTCCTGTAAGTAGAAATCTAAATGTAGACATAATGTGTGCTTTATAAAGATGTAAAAATACTAATATATAAAGGGTGTTGTGCTAGTATATTGTTAAGAATTTAAGGAGTGATCTTAGAAATGATCCCTTTCCATCTTAATTTTCTAATAAAGGCACCTTCTTCTTTGGTAACAAGATAGGTGTGTTTATGTCGCTTTGCGCGAAAAAAACCACTCATGTAATCAAAAAAGAACCCTATTTTTTTCTTGCGTACTGCTAGTTTTAAGGAAGCAATTGCCGTGAGTATAGATCCATATCTCATTCCGTAAAAAGCCTGACCTTGTTTGTATTTAGCGGCTTTTGTATATGTATTGCCCGTAGGTTTTAAATGTTTTACAGCAAGACGCTCATCTGTAACGATATGCCAGCCATAATATTTAGACTGTAACTCATCTACAGTATCCCAGCCCATAGCAGCTTTAAGGCCTCCTATTTGTTTGAAGCATTCTTTCT
>CAKZKZ010000473.1 GCA_937124495.1 uncultured Dokdonia sp.
CTCCCTGTTGTTTTAAGAATTTGCCAGAATCCTGTTGCTCTCGCTGGAGATACTGCTTGCGTAAGTCCGCTTTCAATAACAGCTAAGAATTTAAAATCATCCGGAACACCTTCGGCAGCAAGTATAGGTTCTATAATTGGAAAATACTTATTAGCTCTTTTAAAAAGTAATAAAGAATTAGATTGCCAGTACGTATTTACCAGTAACTCTCTATCCATACGTTCTTTAATATCCGGATTTTGAACAGGAACAGGCTCTCCTGCAAAATTTAAACCGTCAGGAATAGGTAATGCGTATACATTATAATCATTGACCAACACCTCTTCTTTATCAATTTGCTCTGCATCTACTTTAACTTCATCATTAGGGAGTTGCACAGCATTAATTGCCACTATTACAACGGCTAACAGTCCAATTGCAGCAAATATGCGTTCTATTCGTTTCATAATTTTTTATAGTTTAAAACAAGTTAATCATTTTCAATAAGTTGTGGAAGGTTTTCATTAAACCATTTATATTTAGTTATCACCATAATATGTGACCCTCCAGGTATAGTGACACAGTTATCAATGTATTTGATTGGAAAAACACGATCTGCATCTCCATGAATATGCAGGATATTGGGCTGAGATTCTTCCTGATCCCAACATACCATTTCTTTTACGGCCCAACTCATATAATGCCTGTCATTCATAGATAAATACTTTTGATCCAATGCTACTCTATCTTTCACGGTCTCGCCCAACGCCTATTTAGCTAATTTATCTACATCTTCTATAAGTCGAGTCGGTAGGATGTTATATAATTTAAGCTTTCGCGAAAGCTTCATTCGTCTCGGCAACTCCTGTTTTGACTTTACACTACTAACGATAATTAGCTTCTTAAGTTGTATGTGTTTTGCCATTTCCTGCACCAATACACCACCAAAACTAACACCTAACAACACACTATCCTCATGGACTATAAAAGCAACCATCCGTTTTGCATAATCAGACATAGTCTCCTTAGGATTAGGTAATTGCCATTCTAGAAGATGTATCGTAAATCGATCTTCAGGTAATTTTATATGCTCAAAAATAGATGGATTTGCAGCCATCCCGGGCATCAAATAGAGATGTGTCATCTATCTTTAGTATAAGGGTTTAACATAACGGCAAAGCTCTATGTAGGTATTTTTTTGTACCTTTGCAAGAACTTAATATTAAGAAATCTAAAAGTTATTAAAAACACTGCAACATACGCGTTTTCAAATCTCCTTCACAAAATTATAAAAGAGATTTCTTAAATACTCATAATAATACTATAAATACCTTAATATATTTACAAATTTATGGAAGCAATGACAGCAATTGAATTGACAGATAATGAGTTCTTGAGACAGTTTGAAGCTACTTTTGATGAGAAAATGGCAAAAATTGAATACTCATTACAGGAAAGAAAAATCTTCCTAACCAAAATTATGATGCCAGAGGGAACAGAAACGCACATGAATGATTTTATCGTTTGCGTATTTAATGAAGTAGAAGATCGTAATATCAGTCTTGTCCCTACAAGTCCAGAGATTGCAAAATTCATGAGATCAAATCGCCGCAAGTACAAAAAATTACTGCCTGTTGGAATTAATATTTAATTAGCATCTCAGTTAAAAAAAACAAAACCCTGTAAATATAATTTACAGGGTTTTTTATTGACCAATACTCAAAATACAAGTATAAAACACTTCCCAAATCACATACAGCATTCATCATTATTCTTCTACAACAGATATTTTCACTTACTAAAAAATAAATACCATTCACTAAAGAAATTGTGACACTCACTCCTATTGTTTTTACTTTTAAAAGGCAATAGGTATGGTTGTTACACTATAGGCTTTTCTAATAGGCAATATATAAACTGACCATATAATAGTTACATCACAATAAACCATCATATGAAAACACCATCATTTATTATCTATGTTATATGCATATTATGCATGTATTCTTGCGGCGCAGATTCCAGCCCATCTGAAGAGGAAACAAAAAAAGAAATCTCTAATTTATATCTTGCTCAAGCCACTTTTGAAAATATTGAAAATGCGACACTAGGCGATATAGAAAACTTACACGTAAAAAATGTACATGTATCTCAAAGTTCTATCTTAGATACATTGAATAATAATTTTTCTTTAAACAATATTGCTGTTATTACCTATGAGAACTTATCTAAAGAAGAAAGAGACACCTATGACTATATAGGTGTAAATATTACTCAAAAAAATGGAGAAGAGAATCCGTATTCTTTCAATATGGATACGTTAGAAAAAATAGAGGCTTCCAAAAAGACAGCCTACACATTTGCTAAATCAATTTCGGATGCATCTTACAAAAACCTTGAACCTATTCTAAAAACAGGTCAAGACCCTGTAACAGATGCAAAGGCAATACAAGATTATTTTAAAGGAACAACTGCTACTGCCGGAGAAGTTGTTAATTACTATTTCTATGGTATTGGCGAAGGTCAGCATGAATCTAAAACATACTATACATACTTAGGCACATTTACATATAAAAATGGGGTTACTCAAAATTTTCATGTAAATGTCTTTGAAGGAGAGACTGTCACAAAAGGATATAACATTAACCCTATCGCAAACTTAACTAGATAGTAATAGACATAAGAATTTTAGTGTATTTTTTTTTGAAGAACATGACTATTAAAAAAGATATACATGAAATCTTATTAAACCATCATCAAGATCAATTCTTATGAAAATTCAACCTTATATTTACCTAGCGTGTATATTATTTATATGTGCTTGTGGTACAAATACTACCCCTTCTGAAGAAGGAACAAAAAAAGACATCCATCGTATTTATCTAGCCGAAATTACTTTTAAAGATGTTTTTGATGGTACTATAGGTGATATAGAAAATATAGATGTGA
>CAKZKZ010000474.1 GCA_937124495.1 uncultured Dokdonia sp.
CTGGCTTTATTGCATTATAAATATCAGGTTCATTTTCGGCCGAAAGATTGATCACTTTTGCATAACAACCACCTTCAAAATTGAAGATTGTATTTTCTGCAGTCCATCCATGCTCATCATCTCCTATCAATTTACGGTTAGGATCTGCAGAGAGTGTTGTTTTACCCGTTCCAGAAAGACCGAAAAAGATGGCAGTTTCTCCATTGTCCCCTACATTAGCAGAACAGTGCATTGGTAAGGTGTTTTTTTCTACAGGAAGAATAAAGTTTAAGGCAGAAAAAATACCTTTTTTAATTTCTCCTGTATATCCTGTCCCTCCAATAATAATTGTTTTTTCTGTAAAACTTAATATCGCAAAATTACTCTGGCGTGTCCCATCTACTGCTGGATCTGCAAGAAATCCTGGAGCATTTAAAATGGTCCACTCTGGATCGAAGTTTTCAAGCTCTTTATCTGTAGGTCTCAAAAACATATTGTAAGCAAACATATTAGACCAAGGATACTCGTTAATAACGCGTATATTCAATCTATAATCATCATCGGCACAAGCATAACTATCTCTTACGTACAATTCTTTTTCAGAAAGATAATCTGTAACTTTTGTTTTTAATTTCGCGAAAGCGTCAGCATCAAAAGGGATATTAATAGATCCCCACCATACTAAATCTTCGGTTTTAGCATCTTTTACAATGAATCGATCTAACGGAGATCGTCCAGTAAATTTTCCGGTGTTAACCGCAAGCGCTCCGCTAGAAGCTGCTTTTCCCATATCATTCTTTACAGAAATGTCATGTAATTCTTGAGGTTCTAATTGGTAATGGGCAATTGCATTATGAATTCCATAAGAATTTAACGCAATCGTTTTCGCAACTGAAGTGTTAGAAGCCATAAAAATGGTATTTGTTGTGTTGTTTTTAAAGCGCAAAGGTAAAAAATACCTTAGAGTTAGCGCTATATTTCTGTTATTTCTATCGCTTCATTTGAAAGAATTTAACAATAAGAAGTCCCCATGCTATAATTAAGAGTGTTCCACCTATAGGTGTAATGATTCCAATCGTTGTAAAATCAAAGCTGGTAAGCACGTTTGTAGCAAGCCCATAGATAGATCCTGAAAACAACACAACCCCTACGAGAATAAGAATGTGCAGCGTTTTTTTTGTTTTTTCGCTTAAAGCGAAAGAAGCCACTAATAGCATCAATAATGCGTGATACATTTGATATTTGACCCCTGTTTCAAAAGTAGCTAGCGCATCGGCGTCTAAAAACTTTTCAAGTCCATGAGCTCCAAAGGCTCCAATGACTACTCCTAAGAATCCTAAAACACTTCCTGTTATTAAAAGTCGTTTGTTCATAAAATTACTTGTTATATGATTAAGCAAATAACTACATTCGTACTCCACAAATTTACGACCAAATATGTCCACAAGAACAATCTTAGTTATAGGAGCCGGAAAATCTACTTCTCAATTGGTAAATTATTTACTAAATAAAGCCACTACAGAAAATTTAGAAGTGATTGTAGGTGACATTTCTATAGAAAATGCACAAAAGCTTGTAGGGAATCATCCTAAAGGAAAAGCCCTAGCACTTGATGTATTCAATAAAGAACAACGCGCCGAAGCTATACAAAATGCAACCATTGTTATTTCTATGCTTCCTGCTCGTTTTCATATAGAAGTAGCACGCGATTGTGTTACGTATAACAAATCTATGGTAACCGCATCTTACATTTCTGAAGAAATGGAAGCGCTAGATGAAGCTGTCAAAGAAAAAGGGCTTGTTTTTATGAATGAGATAGGTCTTGATCCAGGTATAGACCATATGAGCGCGATGCAAGTCATAGATCGCATACGAGACAATGGAGGTAAACTTGTTCTTTTTGAGAGTTTTACCGGAGGGCTTGTCGCACCAGAAAGCGATACGAATCTATGGAATTACAAATTCACTTGGAATCCTCGTAATGTAGTACTTGCAGGACAAGGAGGTGCTGCCGAGTTTATTCAGGAAGGCGCCTATAAATACATTCCTTACCAACGCCTTTTTAGACGTACAGAATTTCTAGAAATAGAAGGATATGGGCGTTTTGAAGGATACGCAAATAGAAATTCATTAAAATATAGATCTATATATGGTCTAGACGATATAGATACTTTATACCGAGGTACTATACGTCGTGTAGGTTTTTCTAAGGCATGGCATATTTTTGTGATGATGGGGATGACAGATGATAGTTATACCCTTCAAGAAACAGAAGATATGAGTTATAGAGATTTCTTAAATTTATTTCTCCCGTATTCTCCAACAGATTCTGTTGAATTAAAATTACGTCACTATCTTAAAATAGATCAAGACGATCTTCTTTGGGATAAACTTCTTGAACTAGATATTTTTAATCCTAACAAAAAACTAGGACTTAAAAATGCAACGCCTGCAAAATGCTTGCAACGTATTCTAGAAGATAAGTGGACACTTGAGCCAGAGGATAAAGATATGATTGTGATGTATCACAAATTTGGCTATGTACTTAATGGCGAACAGAAACAAATAGATGCAACTATGGTCAACATAGGAAACGATCAAGTTGAAACCGCTATGGCTAGAACTGTAGGGCTTCCTGTTGCGATGGCTACATTGCGTATTCTAAATGGCGATATCACTACACCAGGGGTACAACTTCCTATCAGAAAAGAAGTATATACACCTATTCTTAAAGAACTAGAAGAATATGGGATTACCTTTAAAGAATATGAAGTTCCATTTTTAGGGTATAATCCTAATAATGTAGGGGGATAAATCCTTTAGAATTTTATCTGAGACGGCCTTCTATCAGTCTTTAAAAAAGTTTTAGTACTTTAATGTACTCAAACTGCTTTAATATGAGGAGGTTACTATTCTTTATTATTCTTATCGTACAGCAAGGTTTTAGTCAGATCGAATTTAGAAATGACGAGTCATCACTCTTTGATCAACAAACAGTGTATGGCACGAGTGTATTAGGCCCTAGTATTTCTTTTTTTGATTTTGATAATGATGGATGGGATGATATTACAGTACCTGCATCGTCTACGCGCGATTTTAGATTTTTCAAAAATGTAGAAGGTACTTTTGAAGAAATAAATATAGGAATCTCAAGTGACAACATTCAAGCAAGACATGTTATTTGGGTTGATTTTGATAATGACGGGGATAATGACTTTTTTGCGCCTAGTGATCTAGGTCATCTTTGGCTGTATAGAAATGAAGGAGGTAACACATTTACAGATATTACAGATACATCAGGGCTTCCTGACGTAGCCATTCCTTATTGGGGTTCTTCCTGGGGAGACTATAACAATGATGGTATTTTAGATGTTTTTATTAGCATACGTGATGCTGATCAAATACAAGGGAATTTACTTTTTCAAGGAAATGGAGATGGCACTTTTATAGATATTACGAGTGACGCAGGAATAGATACAGCAGGTTATATTACTTTTTGTTCTTCCTTTTTTGATTATGATAATGATGGGGATCAAGATATCTATACAGCAAATGACAAATGCACAACCCCAAACACACTTTATAGAAATAATGGAGATGGCACCTTTACAGATGTAAGTATAGAAAGTGGCACAAATCTTTATATGAGTGCGATGTCTACTACCGTAGATGATTTTAATAACGATGGATGGTTAGATCTTTATGTTACTAATTTTTACCCGCCATTTGAAGAAGATGCTACAGTAGGAAATGCATATTTGATAAATAATAGGGATGGTACTTTTAGTAATATCGCACTAGAAAACGGAACTCGTTTTGACAGTATTGGTTGGGGTGCTGTATGCTTAGATGTAACCAACAATACAAACAAAGATCTATACGTAAGCGGAAGCGTAAATGGAGAAGATGGACGATTATCTTCTGCACTCTACCTTAATGATGGAATAGGTAATTATACCATAACCACAGGTACAGGTATCGAAGATGATGATTTCATTAGTTATTCAAACGCCATTGGAGATATTCAAAATGATGGACTGCAAGATATTGTCGTGATTAATGCGAGCAACGCACCTATTTCTTTATGGAATAATACTACGGTCACAGACAATAATTGGATTAAAATAAAACTGGAAGGAACTACTAGCAATCGAATGGGAATAGGTTCCAGAATAAAAGTAGGAATCGGAGAAGCTGTATATTATGGATATACACTTTGTGGCGAAGGCTATATGAATCAGAACAGTAGTGCAGCGTTTTTTGGATTGGGAGATGCTACCACTATTGATTATATTGAAGTTACTTGGTTAAGTGGTATGATCGATCGCATAGAAGATATAAATCCTAATCAAACCATGACCATTTTAGAAGGGTCTAATCCATTAAACACTGAAGAGTTTACTAGACATGAGATCTCGGTCTATCCTAATCCTACAACCAACACTATTCACTTTATATATTCAGGCAATTTGCAGACACTAGACGTTACTATCATTGACATACATGGAAAAGTGCTTAAAAAACGACGTATGATCAACACAAATCAAGAACATAACATAGATCTTTCAAATCTGGGATCTGGCATCTATTTCTTATCTATAAACGATACTGACAAGACGATTGTCAAAAAAATTGTTGTGCTATAAAAATCACATAATTGTCTTAATTATATCTCATATTTAGTAGCTTGCATGCTATATATGACGACAGAAAAAGACACCCTACATACGCTGCTTAAAACCCATTTCGGGTATGATCACTTTCGTGAAAACCAACTCGATATTATTCAAGATATCATTTCAGGAAAGGATACATTAGTTATTATGCCTACTGGGGGTGGGAAATCCATGTGTTTCCAGCTTCCTGCACTTGCATTATCTGGTACTGCTCTCGTCATATCTCCGCTTATTGCATTGATGAAAGATCAGGTAGATGCCTTAAAAGCAAATGGTATCAAGGCTGCTTATTATAATAGCACGCAATCTCAAGAAGAGATAGAAAAAGTAATCCAAGATGTACAGAAAGACCAACTGGATCTTATTTATGTAGCACCAGAGAGCTTATCGTTATTAGACTCCGTATTACAACAATCACATATAAGTTTAATCGCTATAGATGAGGCGCATTGTATCTCCTCATGGGGGCACGATTTTAGACCCGCTTACACACAATTAGGCTATCTTAAAAGCCGATACCCTACCACACCTTTAGTCGCACTTACAGCAACCGCAGATACTTCTACGCAAGATGATATTGCAGAACAACTCTCTATCCCAAATGCAAAACGGTATGTTGCTTCTTTTGATAGACCAAATCTATTTTTAGATGTACGGCCTGGTCAAAATAGAATAAAGCAAATTCTCACTTTTTTAGATAGTCACCCTTTTGAAAGTGGTATTATTTATTGCTTAAGCCGAAAAAGCACAGAGCAACTTGCTCAAAAATTAAGAGATGCAAATCACCCTGCAACTGCATATCATGCAGGAATCAATGCACAAGA
>CAKZKZ010000475.1 GCA_937124495.1 uncultured Dokdonia sp.
AATCGCTTTCTTAATTTCTTTACCCTTAAGAAGTACTTGTTTATCAATTTCGTCAATTTGATAAGAACTTAAAACACTTGTTAAGTAATTAATTTCATCAGCTTCATCTAAAATCTCTTTTCTATTATTAAAAATAGAAAGCAAAAACTTGATTAAACCAAAACTAGCGCCTCCAATGATAGCCCCCATTGTTCCTGCTAATATGAGTGATTGAAAATCAAAGTTTCTATTTGGATCTTCCTCTTTAATTTTAGACTGATGAATAGTATTAACTAATAATCCAAGTATACCTCCTACAAAGGCTCCAGTTCCAATAAGATTATCTTTTGATTTTTTCATAATGTAAATGGAATTTTAAGTATGTGTACTGAAGCCTAAATCTAGTTATACAAATGGTAAGAGTTTTTTGTTTTCGTATAGGTAAAATCTAAAGCTATTTATACCTGATTTGCTTGTGCTAATAATTAATAGTATAGGATTTGTAATACGTACGGTTTCACATTGTGCGATACTGATCATAGCTTGTAAATCCGAATGACTGTACTGTGTTGACGCATTAGGGTGTGTATGCCATTCGCCTACGTAATATTGAATAGGTTCTTTTTTATAAAACTCTTCGAAAGACTTTTGTATTCCTTTTACACTTCTATGGAATACACTAGGAGTGCCTTTATAAACTTTAGGTAAAATTGTATCGGTAATAGTTACCGTTTTAAAACCATTACTATAATGCCCCATTAAGAAGCCTCCAAATTCATTTGGAAATTGATTAATTCCATATGTTGATAATCTCTTAAATAGCTTGTCAGTTATTAAAATTTCAACATCTTTATGTTTGTTTATTAATTTCAAAACTGCTTTAATTCAAGTTTATATTCTTGTTCTGTACCCGTTTCAATGACAAAATTATTCTTAGATAAATTATCTCGATATAATTGATTAATGTGTTTTAAAGCATATTGAACTAACAAATTAATATCATTGTAAGAAGCCTTAAATGTAGGACTCCAGCATCCTGTAGGATTATATAAATCTTCAGAGTCATGATCCAATAGTTCTGAAAATTGTTTAGTCACAAAATCATAAATATTAGGATAAAACGCACAAACTAATTCTTGCGCTTTGTTCGTAATAGACATATTAATCACATCACATGTTAACTCCAATTGATTCAAAATATACATCAAATCATTATCCGTAGAGCAATCGAATATCAAGTCGTATGAATTAAGGAACTCTCCTAATTCTTGTTGAGATTCATGATCTTTATATAGAGCTTTAGCAATCCTTTCAAAACAGAGTTGGTTAACGCTTCCGACTTCAATGAAAGGAGATATATGAGATAATATATTACTTAATTCCTCAACTTTATCTGTTATACCTGTAGCAAACTGAAATTCAGAACGACATACATTTTCAGGTTCCTTGATATCATAATCACACAGGTCAATTTTTGTACAACCACCTTTAGTTAATGTTCTTGCTATGATACTACCTATAGCACCTGTTCCTATAATTAGGATCTTTTTGTTAACAAGGTTTTCAGAAAAAGCTCCCCTGCCAAAGAAGTATTTATAAGATGAATTTCGAGATATCCCCCAAGTGATTTGTTCTTTGATTAAGACAGTAGACCATTTTTGATGTTTTTTAATTCCTTCTATTGGAAATTTTCCAATTTCCAATAATGCTACTTGCCAATGAATTTCTACATCGGAAATTTTGTAACCAACATATAAAGGAATAAGCTGACCATTACGTTTCTTATTCTTGTACTTTTTTTCACATCTATGAAGAAACTCAAGGAAATCCTGTTTGAAAATGTAAGTGAAATCTTCCCAATTTTTAAAAATAAATTTATTATGCTTAGCTGGAATCTGATCTACAAAGATATATATGCCATGATAATCTTTTGGTATGTTTTGATAGATTGAACTCCATTTACATGATGTCAGTTCTTTACCTTGTGGATTGGTGAAATTTTTAGTTAAAAAATTAATTATTGTTTGACTATTGATTAACCCATCACTAATAGGTTTGAGATTAACAAAACCATATTGATGCTGTTTAAATCCATAATTTACATCAGTAAACATAAATGTAAATTGATTGTCTTTAAAAGTATACTGAGGTACGATTATATGTTCATAATGTTGATCCTTCTCTTTGTCTATATAATATTTTATAATCCAATTTTTAAGCGAATGGAAATCAATAATCAATTTCTCTCTAAGATCAATACAATGTGAAGTATGTATACATATCACTCCATCTTCCATTACATGATTGTAGGGTAGATAGTCCTTATTGATAAATTTTATGGTTTCAGAATCATAAGTTTTGAATGGGTATTGTGGATAAATGACTACATCAAATTCTAAAGGATGATTTAATGATTCAAAATGAATAGATACCCTTCCACTAAGGAAGGGTTCTAATAATGTAAATTCCTTAATTATAGAAACAAAAGGAAGTTGCTCAATAGTGTCGAGTATGAGTTTATTTCTTTGTACTTCCATTATCCAAAACGTTCATCTCTTGGTTTAGAAAACATACTTGCACCAGTTTTTACACCATATCCACTATTTTCTTTATTCTCATCATAGTCAGTATTTTTAGGAAAATAAATCTTTAAGTTGTCTTCATTTTCATCAATTCTATCCAACATATTTTTCATCTTATTAGATAAGTTTTGCTTTTGATAATCTTCTAAAGTATCTGCGACATCATTTCCACTATTTCCAGGGTCTTTGAGTTTGAATCCATCCTTTGTAATATGATCTCTAATATATTCCATCACTGCCTCCAACTGCTCCCACAAACTACCTGAGATAGCATTCTTGTCAAAAGCCTTAATAGTAATTAATTCGAGGAAAAAAGATTTATACTTTTCTTGATTTGTTGTTTTCCAGATTTTAAGTAATCGGATGATTTTTCGTTCGTTATCTCTACTTTTAATACGATCTATTTGTGCTTTTATATTTGTTTGGATATAACTTTGTTCTTCTAGATTACCATATCTTGAATTCACATATAAGTTTAATTTATGATCATCTTCATATTGTTCCTCATTTAATTCTCTTCCAGGAACTACATCAATGCTAATAATATCTCCATCTTCATCTGGATAAAATTCAATACCTATAGATACTTTTTGCTTTATCACTTTTGCTTCTTCTCCATATTCTTCATAGAGAAAATCAAAAATGTCATCAAACATAGTTTCTAGCGTATCAAATGTTTTTCGTTTGAAAGGAATCATTACATCTAGATCAAATTTGCTATTGATTGCGGTATGCTTGGCATAAGATCCTGAATTTAGAGGACTATACATGTCTCCTGTATATTCTGCTTCTATAGCTTCCTTAATTTCTTTTCTTTTCTCACGATACTTGTCCAACAGATCATTGACATGAGCCATACGGTAACTCTCTAATACTTCCTTTAGGTATTCACTTTTGCTTATATTCATAACTTTCTATAATTGTTTTAATAATGGCAAGAAAGCGATGTTTTGAAGAAAATAATATACCTCGGTGAAGGTATATTTAAGTATAAAGGTTTTTGAGTTTTAAAACATTCATCGTATTGACATAAAGATGCGCATGTGAGTTTACATAATCTAATAGGTACCTGTTTGGTATATTCCTGAACGCTGAGTTGCGAGATGGAAATCGCTGATCACCAGAGAAATATAAGACTCCTATCTTCCGGATTAAAAACTCTTTCGTAAAATTTACGATGTTCATTTCGAAGTGATTCCCCTCCCAGTATCTGTTTTCTGCGTCATTATTATCTAAAATCATCATGTCAAAATTACTAGGTAATAGGTTTCCTTTATTGGCAAGAGCTATCTCAACTTGTTTAAAACTGAGCTCTTTGATGCGTATGTGGACATGATTAAAAGAAACTTTTGCAGATTTTTTCTCAAAAACATACTCAATTGTATCATTAACTGGAGTTGATGTTTCACTAATGATTAATATTTGAGATTTTGCTCTTAAATCTGCATTTTCTTTTTCAGTATTTTGAATACGAAGGATAGTATCTTTTTTTATTTCCTCAACTTTTTCAATAGAGCTTTCGCATTCTTTTTCTAAGGAAATTACACTTTTAATGATTTTACGCTTTAGGTACTCTTTTAGATAATATCTTAAACCAAAAAAACCTACAAGACTTAAGAATAAACTAATGAGTAATCCTTGCGTACCAAGTTTGGTAATAAATAAATTGTTGATTTCGTTTTTATTTTCTAGTGTCCGTTCTTTATTTTCTAAAATACCCTTATAAAGGGGGTTAAATTCCTTGTCTATTTTCTGTTGAACCTCAGATTCTGAGATAGTGGCAGGGATAATTTCTTGAATTACTCTATTTTTCTGCTGGGCTACTAATAATACCGAAAAACTAATCAAAGTGATAAAAAGTGTCTTTTTCATGATTAAGGTTTAATGATTGTAAAAAATGTCTAGTTCTTCTAAAATTTCTACAAGAGCCAAAGTACTTACTGCAAAGTTTGCTCGGTATCCTTCGTGATTTTCATGTATACCAGCATAGTGAATTCCTAATACTTTACCTGATTCAAAATCAATTACAGGCGAACCTGAGTTTCCTCCCCAAGTGGTACAATCGTGTCTATAAATGTATTTACTAACTCCTGTTTTACAGAAAGTTCCAGGAGCAAATTGTTTTACTCCTAAAGTGCCATTGAAATATTTATTTTTTAATTCCTGATGTTTTGGCTTGTTACAAGCTGGATATCCAATTACATAAATATCTTATTTTAGGTTTGGTATTTCATACGAAAGTTCCAATCCTACAGGTAACTGATCTCCTTCACAATTTTGTTGATCTACACGTAATAAAGCAATATCCAAATCACGCTCTTTTGACCAGTAGATTACTTGCTTTATGTCAAATTCATATTCTTTATTTGTTGCATGTTCTTCTTTGAAATCAATTCGCACAGAATAGGTATCACCCATCCAATCTTGTTTGAATACAAATTCACTTTCTTTTCTTGCGGCAAACTCATTAGCTACATGTCTATTGGTAACTATGATATTGGTATTTTTGATCAACCAACCTGTTCCGATGAAATCTACATCATCACCTTTTATTTCAATACGTCCGACAGACGGAATTACTTTAGAAATTGTATTTATATTTTTTTCTATTTGATCTTTCCATTTTGTAGCCTTCGAAATATCTATTTGATCATTATTGATTAGAAAAACTGGACGATCTACTTCTTTTATAATGCTTTGCTCGGCACGCTTGTATAAGTCCATTTCTACGGATACACCTTCAATGGATGAATTGAAAATTTTATCAATAATATGTGCATCTTCTTTATCATTTAGAAATGTTTGTAGACTTTGAAAGAACGCTTCATCATTACTAATATCAATATGAAGTATGATTCCTCGAAATATTTCTGGGCTGTCTTTATAACGATTCTTTAGGTTACATAAGACATCTGAAGGAGATTTTGGTGTGTTTTCGTTTTCTGAAATTTGTTTTTCTGGATCCATTATACTTGTTTTTTGTTGATGACAAGTACGTCATGAATCGTAAAAATGGCAATACCTTGATGAAGGTATATTCTATTTAGGAGTTTAAAATAGAAATTTATTAAACGATCGATGTTTAATCAGAATCGTATTTTCTGTTGAGAGCGTAGGTCAACAGTGAATCTCGCCCTTTAAGATTTAATTTTTCGATCATATTTTTCCGATGTGTTCCCACCGTATAAACACCAATAAATAATTTTTCAGCAATCTCTTTATTACCCAATCCTTGCCCAATAAGTTCTAGAATTTCATATTGCCGTTTGGTAAGTAGTTTTTCCTGTTTAATATCAGTTGTTGAATTTTCGTCTTCTAATATTATATTTGGATCATAATATTTGCCTCCTGAATTTACTTTTCGAATAGCATCTAAGAGTGTCTGTAGCCCTGCATTTTTTAACAAGTACCCTTTAACTCCAATAGCTATCATCTGATTAACTATATTACGTTTTGGCAA
>CAKZKZ010000476.1 GCA_937124495.1 uncultured Dokdonia sp.
GCCCAGAAAAGGCGACTGGATATATAGGGAATGCTGCGGGAAGTAAATACAATACTCCTTATTCGTATGCAAAAGAAACGTCGGTGATTTATTTACCAGAAAGTGAGATTCGGGTATCTCAAGATACTGTCATAGGGGATGTCGCTTACACCACCATGACCATCGTACCACAACGTACTGTACATCAAATGCGTTTATATGCAGACATGGATACTCCATTTAAATATTTGTCATATAACGGAAAAGAATTTAAACCAGATAGTACCGAGACTTTGTATAAAAAACGGAGTAGTAAAGGGATGTTGAGCTACTATATGACATTGGGAGACTCCTTAGCGTTTACTTACGGTGTCCCTAAAGGAATAACACCTACCTTTACGCTTAAAGAGTTTTCTTATGATTTATTAGATAATCCTAGTTTTACAGTTTCGGCGAGGCCAGATACGACAAAACCAACTCCATTTGTAGGAAATGATGCTGTTATTGTAGAGCGTACGATAGATCTGTCTGCTGAAGTTTATCGAAGTGCAGCAGCAAAAAATGATACGATTGTTAGTGGTCAGGAATAAAAATAGAATCATGATGTATACGCTTTCGCGAAAGCGTATAATGACAACTCATACAACTGAAAAAGAATATTAATGAGGTTCTCACTTTCGTGGGAATGAAAAGAAAATGGATTGAATAAAAAAATTACAATTGCTGGATTGGGATGGTTAGGAAAAGCGTTTGCATCGTCTCTTATAAATCTTGGATATACTGTAAAAGGAAGTGTCACTGATGCAAGTAAATCACAAGAGCTTTCTGGGTCCGGAATTACAGCACACCCTGTTGTATTAACCGAAGGAGGTGTTACAGGTGAAGTAGGGACATTTTTGTCAGATACAGATGTATTGGCCATTATGATTCCACCAGGTCTTCGAAGAAATACAGGAGCCAATTATGCCTTGAAAATGGCACATTTTTTACACGAAATAGAAAATGCTTCTATTAAAAAAGTAATCCTAGTCAGTAGTACTTCTGTGTATGATGATGATCAAGGACATGTCACAGAAAAGGACATTCCTAAGCCACAAAGTAATGCTGCAAAACAATTGTATGATGTAGAGCAGATATTTTTTAACACACCTGCTTTTGAAACAACCATAGTTCGTTTTGGAGGATTGTTTGGAGGCAATCGGAATCCTGTTCGTTTTTTAGCTGGAAGGACAGGACTGAGTAATGGAGATGCGCCAGTAAATATGATCCATCGTGAGGATTGTATCGGAATTCTTTTGTCCATTATTCAGAAAAATGCTTTCGGTTATATTTTTAATGGCGTTTCACCACAGCATCCTACAAAGCGATTTTATTATACAGAACAGGCAAAGCAATTAGATTTGACACCTCCTGAATACGATGAAGAAGAAGAAGTTGTTTTTAAAAAAGTAGATAGTATTTCTGTTACGGATGTGTTAGGGTATGAATTTAAAATAGCATTGTAAAACCTTAGATTCGTACAAGTACCATTGTGGTATCATCATAGTGTTGGATTTGGTATGTATGATGCTTTTTTTTCCATTCGGTTTCTTCAGCATCCCAAGGTTTTGTTTTGTAGTAGATGTTTACTTTATTTTTAGAGATTAAGAAATTTTCAATGTTTCTAAAAGTCTCTCCTACTGGACAGGGTATAAAATGCTTATACAGTACTTTTTTATTTTCATTAAAAGAAATGAACTCTCCAAATTTAAATTCTTTATGACTTTCTTTTTTAGCTGATTTTAGTATAATAGTGTCTTTATTTGCCCAATTGTAGGATACTTCCCATCTGCTGTCATAAAAATCTTCATACGTATTATGATTTTGTCCTATAAAGGGTGTAGGCATTGTAAAGATGAGTACGATGAGTATGTTTCTTATCATGGCTAGGCTTTTTTGTTTGCTATATACTTACCTAAACAAACTTTATTCCAAAGAAAAACCACCTCATTGTTGAGATGGTTTTTATGCTTTTGTACTTCGCACTTCGACAAGCTCAGTGTGACACTCAGTATATATGCTTCAGTAACTATCTATTTTACCAGATACGAACACGTTTTTCTGGAGCTAAGTACATAGCGTCTCCTTCTTTAATGTCAAATGCTTCATAGAATGCATCTATATTAAGAAGGGGTTGTGTTGCACGTACTTTTCCTGGAGAGTGCGGATCTGTCTTTACTTGTGTGCGTAATGCTTCATCACGGCTCTTGGTTCTCCATACAGTTGCCCAAGACATAAAAAAGCGTTGCTCTGCAGTAAATCCATCGATATCGTCTGGACGCCCATTTTCTTTAAAGAATTTTTGAAGTCCATCGTAAGCTCCTAAAACGCCTCCTAAATCTCCAATGTTTTCTCCTAATGTAAATTTACCATTTACAAATACACTATCTAACACTTCAAGATTACTGTATTGCTCTGCAAGGGCATTTCCTCTTTCTGTGAAGGCTTTAAGGTCATCTTCTGTCCACCAGTTTTTAAGGTTTCCATCACTGTCAAAACGAGCACCACTATCATCAAATGCGTGAGAAATTTCATGACCTATTACAGCACCAATTCCTCCATAATTTACAGCTTCATCTGCCGTATAGTTGTAGAATGGAGGTTGTAATATAGCTGCAGGGAATACAATTTCATTATTAAGTGGGTTGAAATATGCATTTACAGTTTGAGGGGACATTCCCCATTTTGTTTTGTCCACAGGTTCTCCTATTTCTGCATAGTTTTTGTCTTGACCCCATTTGCCTACGGCAGTCATATTATCAAAATAGGTTTTATCTGCAGATACTTCCATGGTACTGTAGTCCTCCCATTTGTTTGGATATGCAATTTTTACAGTAAACTTATCTAGTTTTTCGATCGCTTTTACTTTTGTTTCAGCACCCATCCAATCTAAGTTTTGAATTCTTGCTTTATACGCTTCGATCACATTTTTAATCATCGTTTCTGCATTTGCTTTAGCTTCTGGTGGAAACTTAGCATCTACATATAATTGTCCTAGTGCTTCTCCTACGGTATTATTTACAGTTGCCAGTGCGCGCTCGTCTGCAGGACGTTGCTTTTCTGCACCACTTAAATACTTACTGTAAAACTCCCAATTTGCCGTTTCTATATCTGTTGTTAGCAATCCTGTTGCACTATTAAAAGTATCCCATTTTATCAATGTTTTGAGATCTTCTATTGGTGTTTCTTTTAGGAATGTATCAAGTGCTTCTGTATAACGTAACTGTGTTACGATAAGAGTGTCAAATTTTTTAGTAATTCCTATATCAGAAATCATTTTGTTTATGTCTATAGAAGAAAGCATATTATCTACTTCCTTTAGAGAGCGAGGGTTATTATAGTTACGCGCATCACGACTTTGTACTTTATCAAGACGAGGCTCTGCAAGCTGTGTCTCCATAGCTAGAATCTTAGCGGCAGCTGCTTGAGCATCTGCCTCACTATCTCCTATCCTTTGTAGCATGCGAGTTATATGTTTTTTGTATTCTTCACGAATCTCTTTTGATTTTTCATCTTGCTCTAGATAGTAATCACGATCTGGTAATCCAAGACCATTTGCTCCTAGATATACAGCATTCATGGCACTATTATTTAAGTCAGCTTGTACTCCTATTCCTATAAATGGAGAAGAAACTGATGGGTTTTTAGAAAGTACGGTTTGTAAATCAGCAATATTTTTAATGCCTTCTATTTCTTTTAATGCAGGCATAATAGGTATAAGACCAGCTTTATTACGAGCATCTGTATCTAGTTTTGTGTCAAAAATAGCAAGCGCTTTTGCTTGATCAGAGTCAGATGCATATGCGCCACTTGCTTTTGCTTCTGCTAGTATTTTTAATACATCAGCATCTGTAGATTTGCGTAATACACTGAAACCTCCCCAGCTCGTTCTGTCTGTAGGGATTTCTGTGTTTTTCATCCAACTACCATTTACATAGTTGTAAAAATCATTTTTAGGACTTAACGATGCGTCCATGTTTTCTAAGATAATACCAGGTATTTTTTCTGTGGTATCTGTTGCGGTATCTTTTTGTGTAGTTTCTTGTTTACAGCTTGTAAAAGCAATCGTACAAGAAGCTAGAATAGCAACTGTTTTTATTAGTTTCATATCTGTTTTTTGATTTCTTGATTATGGTAAATAAGACGAGATTTTTTATATAATGTTACATCGAAAATACAAAAGTCCTAGCACACTATGTAGTGATTTGATTTACAGTGTTTATGGTTGTTGTTTGTTCATTTTCCCCATTTGTATACGATCCCATTCTTCTTTCATTTCTGTAACCTTGATTACCTGTTCATTAGGGATGGCGATAGACAATACATAGTGTTGTACTTTCCAAACACCATCTTCTTTTTTTACAACGCCAGAACCTCTACAAATGCCCATTTGGGTTTTAAGGTGTTCGTCAAACCAAGCAGTATCTTCATTTGTGTCTAGATAGATATTACGCTCTAATGTTGTAAAGCTCCATGCCTTTCCTTTATCAAAGTAGGGTTTTGAGAAAGATTTGAATTCAGAAATCTGCCAATTTTCAGTAGCATCTGTTCCTATAAAAACAGCATCATTGGTCATCAAACCAAAATAAGCGTCAAAATCTGCATCTGCAGCAGCTTTGTGCCAAGACACAAGCATGGCATCAATAATTTCTTTTTCTGATGTGTTTTGAGCGATTCCTATGGTCGTTAAAAGCCCTAAAAAGATGAATAGAACGGTACGTGTCATTATTGGATTGGTTTAAAGATTTTTACTGGTGGTTTTCCTCTAGGAGTAATAGGAGTCGGTTTTTCTGTTTTTGGAGAACTTGTCGTATCAGTTACTTCTTGCTCAAGCAGTTTGAGCATTTCTTCTATGGTTAAGGTAAAATTCTCATTAATCTGAAGATTAAGATTTTGAACAGCATTTTTAAGTTCTATGATGGCATTTACAATTTCCTCGGGATTGGGTTCCGTTTTTTGAGCATAGTTATTTGCTATTTTTAGTTTTGTCTCTACCGATAATAGTCTAGCACTTATGGCGGGTGTCTCCAAGTTATCTGGTGTAAGATCTACAATTTCTTCTTCGGCTTCTCCTTGGCCATCAAATGTCGAAATTAAAAGAGATATTTGATTTTTCACGGTCCCAAGTGATACGCCTTGCAAGCTATCTAATCGCTTTGTGAGGTTTTGATATAATAACCAATCTTTAACTGCTTCCTGAGCTTTTGGAGTGAGGCGTAAAGAGGGCTTCAGTCCTTGTGTGCTTTTGGAGATTGTCATAGTGTCAACGGCAACTAGGTTTGTTGTTTTTGATTCTTGAGATTGTGCCTCTTTCTTTTCACAAGCATTCAGAAGGAAGAGTGTACTTATTATGTATATGAGTATGTGCGGTTTCATATGTATTTAAAAAGTTGATAGACAAAAGTAGCCTAAATAGGAATATACAAGAAAAATTTATGATTAAGTTTGCTTTTGTATACGCTTTCGCGAAAGCGTACTTTTATTTTAAAAAAGTTTAGATGAAATCAAGGATATTAATTATAGGTGCTTGCGGGCAAATAGGGACAGAACTTACTTTAGCATTAAGCAAGCGATTTGGGAAAGACAAAATTGTTGCTAGTGATATACGGGAAGGAAATGAGGAAATGATGGAGAATGCTCACTTTGAGCTACTAGATGCAACAGATATGGAAGCTGTTGAGGATATTGTTTTTAGGTATAAAGTAGATACAGTGTATCTTATGGCAGCGATGTTAAGTGCCATAGCAGAGCGTTTTCCTGCAAAAGCATGGGATCTTAATATGAATTCGCTTTTTCACGTATTAAATCTTGCGAAAGATGAAAAAATAAAGAAAATATTCTGGCCATCTAGTATTGCTGTTTTTGGAACAACAACTCCTTCTCAAAATACGCCTCAAACAACTATTATGGAGCCTTCTACTGTATATGGAATTTCTAAACAGACTGGGGAGCGCTGGTGCGAATATTATTATCATAAATATGGGGTAGATGTACGTAGTATACGATATCCAGGTTTGATAAGTTATACCACAGAGCCAGGAGGGGGAACTACAGATTATGCCGTAGATATTTATCACAGAGCATTAAAACATGGGCAATACCGCTGTTTCTTAAAAGAAGGAACTACGCTCCCTATGATGTATATGGATGATGCTATAAAAGCGACTATAGGAATCATGGATGCTCCTTCTAAAAATATTAAAATACGATCTTCTTATAATCTTGCCGCTGTAAGTTATGCTCCAGAAGAGGTTGCTACTAGCATTCAAAAATATATTCCAGATTTTAAAATAAATTACGAGCCAGATTTTAGACAAGCTATTGCCGATACTTGGCCTCAAAGTATAGATGATAGTGAGGCAAGGCGTGATTGGGGATGGTCACATCGTTTTGATTTGAAGGAAATTACAAAAACGATGCTTGATAATTTAAAAAATAGGTATGCAGAATAGGTAGTATTATAGTTTTTGAAAAATTTGATTCCGCTTTCGCGAAAGCTTATAAAGAAAATACGTATTAAAAAGAAATTCTAAAACTGAAATTAGGGGTGATTCCTAGAGATTTGTTCTCTATTCTAGAGATGGAACTATCTTCATTAACAATGAAGTAGGTGTTAAGGATATTTTCTCTATTTAATATATTCCATAAAGAGATTCCAATTTTTCCTCTTGCTTTCCCTTTTAGGTTAAAAGAATATGTTGATGAAAAGTCTGTCCTTATGTATTCATTTACATGGTCACTATTAGGAGGTCTGTATATAATCTCTCTGGCAAAAGGGCTGTCTCCTTCGGGCAGAGTCGTAACATTACCAGAGCGCCAATTTACACCCAGTGCAAATTTTAAATGATCTCCTATCGTATATGCCCCTGCAAAAGTTAATGCGTGCGTAATGTCAGCATTATTAGGGAAAGGGTTTCCGCCATTTAATGTATCAAATTCATAATAGTTTTCACTAAAAGAATAACTCAACCATGTGCTTAAGTTTCTAAATCGTTTGTTGCTAAGAAAGTCAACACCTCTTATTTCATAATCTCCAGTAGCGTTTACAAACTGGAACTGGTTTTGAAATCCTTGAGTTCTAGCAGTGATTCCGTTTACCTTTTTAAGATAGCCCTCTGCGGTAACGAGTAATTTATTTTTATTGTATTGTATTCCTAGAGATGTTTGTCTACTTCTAATAATAGGGATAGTACTATCATTTGCGAGTACCCAACGCCGACTCTCAACACCTATAAAATCATTCTGTCGATCTATAATTTGTGATGTTGTCTGACTTTTTAATTCTCCTAAGATTTCTACTTTAAAATCGGAAAGAAATTCTTGACTAAAACTGACTCTAGGCTCTAAAAGCACTTTGTCAAACTTTCCAAAATAATTTGCTCTAATCCCTGTTTTTATATCTGTTTTTTTGGATTTTGTAGTCAAGTGTAATTCGCTATAAACCGCATGAGTTCTTAATACTTCTTTGATGTTACTTCTAAAAGGTGGATTATCTATATCTTCTAAGTTAACAACACCTACTTCAAAAAACTGGTACCCATTCAACCAATTAATGCCATTGCGTATGGTGTAATTAGTGTTTAATTTTACACCCGTATCAAGGACTTCATTTTTTTGATTTAGACGTTGATTATTAAGAATATCGGCGTTTGTTGCATCTAGCGTATAAAATGATCCATATATTTGTATGTCACTTGAAAATGAAGTACTCCACTTTCTGCTATATGTGAGTCCTGAAGCAAGGTTTTGCTGTGTGATACCACTGCTGGAAGCTTCTCTGGTATCTAAAGTGTTGGTTTCTTCTAAGTAATCTAGTGAGTTAAAAATGGAAGTAAAGTTAAAACGGAGTTTGTCTTTTTTTGAAATATCATAAAGCAGTTTTGTACCAATATCATAAAAATAAAAGGCTTCATCTTTAATAATGGTTTGATCTGTTTCTGAGGATGTATTTGTGATTTCTGTATTTTGAAAAATACGATCAAAATACTGTTTGAAGGTAGGGGTTTCTATACCATCTGTAATGGACCTCCTAGCTGATACCTGAAGCTCGACTTTATCTGATAAAGGGATTTTTGCAACAGCATTTGCATCTATAAAATTAAATCCTACTCCACCTGAAAATTGATCATTAATAGATTGATCTAGTTGTATGTCTATAATACTAGATACACCATCTCCATAAATAGCACTTGTACCATTTTTTGCAACAAAAACATTCTTTACAAGATGTGGGTTAAAAGCAGAAATTAATCCAAAAAAATGCCCGGATTGGTACATTTTAATACCATCCCATAATATGAGGTTTTGATCATGAGTCCCTCCTCGTACATTAATATTTGATACAGTTTCATCAACGCTTAAAATACCAGGAAGGGCTTGAATGGTCTGTAAGATGTCAGACTCAATGAGTCCTGGTAAAATTCCAAAATCATCTGGTTTTAAAATAATAGCACCCGTCCTATTGGTAGAAATACCTGAAGTAAGGTAGTCTTTTATATACACTTCATCCAGTTCTTGACTGATAAGCTCTTCTTCTTGTATTCTTGTTATGGCTATAAAGCGTTTATTAATAATTTCAAATCTTAGTCCTGTGTTTTTTTCTAAAATCAGCAAAACCTGCTTTAAGGGCAGGTTGGTTTTAGGAACAAGGGATGTTTTGTTGAGAATCGTGTCATCTGCATAAGAAAAGCGAATATCATATCGATCCTCTATAATCTCCAAAATATAGGAGAGGGATTTTTTTTCAGTTTCTTCTTTGGTTTGAGAACGTATTTCTGAGAAACTAAAAACGACAATAATGAAAAAGAGAATTAGGTTATTTTTTTTATTCACCCCTTAAAGTTATCATTCGATTTGTTCTGATGTACTTCAGATTTAGGGGTAAGGTAATAGATTTTAGAGCAATATCAATATCATTGTGAATAAAACTTCCTGTAAATAATTGCTTTGAATCTATATCAGTTGCTATTATTTTAATGTCATATTGTCTTTCAAATTCAGCGAGTACAGCACTATACGGGATACTTTTAAAGGAGCTTGTATGGGTAATCCAAGAAGGACTTAATTGCGTTGTTTTTGTCTTAGCGGTTGTAATTCCATCCATTTTTATATAACGGTCTCCTTTTTTTAATAAAAAAGATTCACCAAGATGATCTACTCTTACAATTCCTTCATAGCAAATAACTTCAAATAACTCGTCTCTATCTTTTACTGTAAATTGAGTACCAACAACAGTAACAAGTCCAGTCGTTGTTCTAACATTAAAAGTTGATCCTTTTTCTACTTTAAAAAAAGCTTCTCCTTGTAATTGAACTTCGCGTTGTGTATCCCATTCTTTTTCATTGTATGTTAATGAAGATAAGGAGTTAAGAGATACATTTGAATTGTCAGGAAGTATGAGCTCTTGTTTTTGACTTGCAAGTGTTGAAATCTCTGTTCCTTGGATATTAAAAGATTGATAAATACCAAAAAGAATTACAATAGCAGCTGCTATTGCTATAAATGGTTTCAACCAATTTTTTTGTTGATTTTTAGCCTCTATAGTTTTATGAAGCCTGTTAAATTCTGAATTTGTATCAAATAGATCAGATCTGAAACTTTGTACACCATCAGAAATACGAACCAAATCCTCATAATCATCTAGTCCCTTAAAAAGCTGTAGCTCTTTAGGATCTAGCTCATTATCTAGCCATTTTCTTATTAGTTCTTCTCTTTCCATAACAATACGTTCATTAATAAAACAATTAAGTTGTAAAAATTCCTACCTGATGTTCTATTATAATTCGTCAATTTGTTCTTTTAGTTTTTTTAGAGCACCGTATATGCGTTTTTCTACAGCTTTTGTGCTGATGTCTAGAAGCAGTGCTATTTCTTTATGTTTTTTACCTTCTATTCTATTTAATAAGAAAGCAACTCGTTGTGCTTCTGTTAGATTTGAAATTGCTTTTTGTAATTTTTGAGAATACTCCTGTTCTTCCATTAAAAACTCAGGATTCTCATTGGTATGAGATTTTGGTTTTTCTAGCTGATATCTTAATACTACTTTTTGATGTTTTACTTCATTAAGCATTAAGTTGTTTCCTACCGTAAATAAATAGTTTTTTGCTTTTTCTGGAGTAATATTTTTGCAATTTTCCCAAACTTTGATAAATGCTTCTTGAACCTTATCTTTTGGGTTTAAATGATCCCCGAATTTATAGTATAAAAATGAGTGTAAATCTCCTGCATACTTCTTAAAGAAGTTTGCGTATAATGTTTCTTCACAAATATTTTTATGTAAATTCTTACTCATACTCAGGTATCAAGGAATCAAAATATAAACTAAAGTGTATTTTTTATATGTAAAGGTAGGAGTTTTTATAGCTTGATTGTTTTAGTTGTGTAGATTTGTACTACAATGAGGTAACAAATAAAAGAAATCATTTTTAATATTTGTGCTATAAGTTTTTGAAAATGCAATACAATTATAAAACATCATATATTTTGATCTTTCTCCTATTTATAATAGGGGTTTCTTGTCAGCAAGAAGAGTCAGAAATTATAACTCCTGATAGTGAGGAGATTATAGATGCAAATTCTAATTTAGCTTTATTATTACTACAAACTACATTAAACGATGGTTCTCTGGATGATCTAATAGATAATGCAAGCTGTATTGAAATCAATCTTCCTGTTTCTGTTACTGTAAACAATGAACTTATCATTATCAATACCCTTAACGATATTACGCTTGTAGAAGACAACATCAATGCTTCAGATACAGATGAAGATATCATAGAAATTACATTTCCTATTACCATAACACTTAGTGATCATACCGAGGTTGTCGTTTCTAATGAAGAAGCGTTATTACAATATGTAATTAATTGTTTTGGACAAGATATTATATCTTGTGTTGACTTTCAATACCCAATTTCTTTCTCTGTTTTTAATTCTGATTTTCAAAATGCAGATGTTGTTACAGTGAATGATGATGAAGCTCTATATCAATTTTTGATAAGTATAGGTAACGATAGTGCTATTATAGCAAGTTTAAATTATCCTGTAATACTCAATTATGATAATGGAGATAGTATAGAAGTAAATAGTAATTCAGCACTAGAAGATGCTATTAGCAATGCAAGTCAAAATTGTAGTTTTATTCCTCCAGATATATGTTTTGACGTTACAGATTTATCTATGTGTGATGACGATAATGATGGTCTGTTAGAGTTTGATATAACACAAGCAGTTCAAGGCTGTAGTGATCTTGATTTGTATAGTATATCATATTATATAACAGAGACAGATGCTACAAATCAAACAAATCCGATAGCAACACCAACAGCATACACAAATACAACAAATTCACAAACCCTATACGTTAGGGTTGAACTTATTATTGACACTACTGTTTCTCAGATATTTCCTTTTACATTAATCGTTGAAGATTGTTGTGACAATCCAGAGGTGTTATTTGAAGACTTGGTCATCTATATGCCATTTTCAGATGAGTTTAAAGACCTTATAAGTGGACACACTATAGATAATCCAAACGGAAATTTTGTAGAAGATAGAAATGGAAATCCTACCTGTGCTTATTCTTTTGTACAAGCAGATTCTTTATCAATTCCTGTGACCACAACAAATCAATTGGTACAAGGAGATTCTTTTTCAATAAGTGTATGGTTTAAAATGCAAAATGAAAATCCAAGCGATATTGAAGTGCTATTTCAAAAAGGAACTCAAGTCGGAGATGGATTTGAATTAAAAGTCTTTAATCTAAATACACCATACTTTATAGATGCTTATAATACGTCGGCTATTGATTTTGATTGGTTGAATGAAGCAGATATAGTATGGACAAATACCGATTGGCATCACCTTGTCGTCACGGTAGATGTAGATAATACTGTACGTTTATATCGAGACGGCGTGGAAAGAGACGCTATAATAAACTCACCATTCGATATTGGTTCTGATCCACTATCTTTTTTTACCCTTGGTCAAGGATTCACAGGTCATCTAGATGATTTGAGAGTCTATAAGAAAACCTTAAATCCTACTGAAATAACAGAATTATATACTTTAGAAGCAGATTGTAATACCTGCCTCTAGATTTTAAGAACTAGTTTGGTTGAGTTGTGTAAAAGGGGTCACTTACTTTTGTGGTCCCTTTTACCTTTTATATCAATAAGGTATTATACCCGTTATCATCTAAAAGGTATATCTATTAATTTGTTCTATAGCGTATCCTGTTGCTATATTATTTATTTGTTTAATCTTTTTTGAATATCTTTGAACAAATAAATAAAATGCATCGTAAGCAATTTCTTCCTCAAAAAATATGTGTCGTCTGCGATACGTCATTCACTTGGAGAAAAAAGTGGAAAAGAGACTGGAGTGAGGTCAAGTATTGTAGTGAGCGATGTAAACGCAATAAAAAGAGTAGAGAAGCTATATGAACACCTCTCTGGTATGGTTTAAGAATGATTTACGTGTACAAGATCAACACTCACTGTCTAAAGCTGTTGCTTCTGGCAATCGTGTTATAGCGTTATACTGTTTTGATCCACTTTTTTTTGAAGAAGATATATTTGGCTTTAAAAAGACAGAGAAATACCGTGCACAGTTTTTAATAGAGACACTATCAGAACTTAAAAATTCATTATTAGATTTAAATATAGATTTATTGCTATATATCGATAATACTAGTGATAACATCATTAAAATTATAAAAGAGTATAATGTTACTGATATCTTTATTCAAAAAGAATGGACACAAGAGGAAAAGGATATTATAACATCTGTTAGAAAAAAAACATCTACCATCACATGGCATGAAACCTATGATCAGTTTTTATTTCATCCCGATGATATCCCTTATGAAGAGTTTGCAAAAATTCCCAATGTCTTTACTGTATTTAGAAAAGAATGTGAAAAGAAAGCAACCGTAGGACCTATATTAGCTCCTTTACAACCACTTCCTGTCGCTAATCGGATTGAGAATAACACAAAAGTTCCTACTCTTCAAAAGTTAGGGTTAGACACATTTACAGTAGATGTTCGAACGGCATTTCCTTTTAAAGGAGGAGAATTACAAGCAAAAAAACGTATTCAACATTATTTCTGGGGCACTCAAAAACTAGCTTTTTATAAAAAAACCAGAAATGGACTTGTGGGTATAGATTACAGTAGCAAATTGTCTCCGTGGCTTGCTAATGGTAGTATTTCTGCACGGCAAATTTATTGGGAAGTCAAGCAATTTGAAAAAGAAATCAAGAAAAATCAAGATACCTATTGGCTCATTTTTGAACTTATCTGGAGAGATTATTTTAAATATGTTTCGCTTAAATATGGGAACGCTATTTTTAAAATAGGGGGTATTCTTCATAAAGCATATGATTGGAATACAAATAACATCGCATTACAAGAATGGATAGAAGGGAGAACACCTTATGATTTTGTCAATGCTAATATGATCGAGTTGCAAGAGACTGGATGGATGAGTAATCGAGGAAGACAAAATGTAGCTAGTTATTGGGCAAAAGAACTCAAACAAGATTGGCGTATTGGAGCTGCTTATTTTGAAAGCATGCTCATTGACTATGATGTGCATAGCAACTGGGGAAACTGGATGTATAATGCAGGAGTAGGTAATGATCCTAGAGATCGTACATTCAATATTAAGAGCCAAACAGAGCGTTATGATGCACAAGGAAAATTTAGGAAACTATGGTTACAAAATCAATTATTTTAGATGAAGATACTCAGACTCATACTAGGCGATCAACTGAATCATAATTATTCTTGGTATACTAAGGTAGATGCTCATGTGGTGTACTTTATGGCAGAGATGCGCCAAGAAACAAATTATGTTACGCATCATATTCAAAAAATAGTTGCCTTTTTTAGTGCGATGCGTTCTTTTGCGGCACATTTGGAAAATCAAGGTCATACGGTCATTTATTATACGCTTGATGACCCTCGTAATCAACATATCTTAATAGATAATATTAAGCAGATTCTCAAAGAAAATTCTTGTGATACATTTCAATACCAGCAGCCAGACGAATATAGGTTGGATCAAGAATTGGTACGCTTTCGCGAAAGCGGACACATTCCTACCACTACTGTAGATACAGAGCATTTTATGACGTCTCGTACAGATCTGTCAGCATTTTTCAAGGGGAAAAAACAATACACCATGGAATATTTTTACCGTATGATGCGGAAGAAGTATGACCTAATGATGATTACCGAAAAAGATCCTGAAGGTGGACAATGGAATTTTGATCAAAGCAATCGTAAAAAGTGGAAAAAAGATACGCTTATTCCCATAGAAAAAACCTTTGAAAAAGACGTAACGCATCTTGTTACATTATTAGAAAATGAAGACATAAAAACGATAGGAAATATCAATTCCAAAACATTTGGTTGGGCTACAACACGAGAAGAGAACCTTGTGGTGTTAAATTATTTTTGTGAACACTTATTGATTCATTTTGGCGATTATCAAGACGCCATGGACCCAGAGCAAGCGTATTTATACCATAGTAGATTAAGCTTTGCTATGAATAGTAAGCTACTATCTCCGCAAGAAGTGGTGACTACTGTCATTTCTTATTGGAGAGCACACAAAGATGAAATTGATATCAGTCAAGTAGAAGGTTTTGTACGCCAGATTATAGGATGGCGAGAATATATGAGAGGTATGTACTGGATGCAAATGCCTGAATTTGCTTCTGTAAATTATTTGGAAAACCACAACCCACTTCCTGACTTTTATTGGACTGGAAAAATCAAAATGAATTGCTTAAAGTGTAGTATTAATAACAGCTTGGATAATGCGTATGCACATCATATACAGCGTTTAATGATTACTGGAAATTATGCATTGCTCACCATGACAGATCCTTCAGAGGTCGATCTTTGGTATCTAGGTATTTATATAGATGCGATTGAGTGGGTAGAAATCACTAATACCAGAGGAATGTCACAATGGGCAGATGGCGGTAAAATTGCCACCAAACCCTATGTATCTAGTGGTAGTTACATCAATAAAATGAGTAATTATTGTAAGGGATGTCATTATAAAGTAAGTAAAAAAACAGGCGAAGATGCCTGTCCATTTAATAGCCTCTATTGGAATTTTTTAGACGAGAAACAATCGTTTTTTAAAGACAACCAACGGATGCGTATGATGTTATCACTACTCCATAAGATGGATAAAGATACGTTGATACAACATAAAGAAAGAGCTCAAGATATTATTAAAAACCCATCCAATTATTAAAAAGGAGGTGAACATAGTGTGGTTAAAACGAGACTTGCGATTGCAAGATCATCTCCCTTTGTATAATGCGCTACAGGAAGATCTTCCTGTCTTATTATTATATGTTTTTGAACCTTCCTTGCTCATCGATAAGCACTATAGTGCCCGACATTGGAATTTTGTAAAAGAGTCATTGCAAGACTTGCAAAATCAACTGAGTACGCATCATACAGAAATTCTAATCGTAGAAGGAGAGGTAGTTTCTGTTTTTAAAACGTTGATAGAACACATAAAAATACATACGGTATTTTCACATCAAGAAACAGGTTTGCGTATTACCTATGATCGTGATATTGCTTTGGAGTCATTTGCTGAATCTATAAAAAAAGAACAGCCAGATAAAAAATTTGGTTGGGTAGAGTTTTGTACAAATGGTGTACAAAGAGGTTTGCGTAATCGTAATGGTTGGGTAAAAGATTGGGAATGGTTTATGGAACAACCACAGTTGCCATTTCATCCTAAAAAAGGACAGCTTATTGACCTTCAATTTGTGTCAGTATTACAGCCATTTTTTACCATTCCCTTATTAAAAACACCTGTGCAATCTTCTTTTCAGCCAGGCGGAACTTATAATGGATTACGGTATTTGGATTCTTTTTTAAAGGGCAGATATCAGAATTATAATTCACATATATCAAAACCTGCACTCGCTCGAAAAAGCTGTTCTAGAGTGTCTCCTTATATTGCTTGGGGCAATCTCTCCATACGACAGGTATGGCAACAAGCAAAAGCGTTTAGAAAAACAACATCTCATAAAAAAGCCATCGATAGTTTTACATCAAGACTTAGATGGCAGGCTCATTTTATTCAAAAATTTGAGATGGAAGATACCATGGAGTTTGTAAGTGTAAATAAAGGCTATCACCAACTTAAAAAAACTAGAAATACAATCTATCAAAAAG
>CAKZKZ010000478.1 GCA_937124495.1 uncultured Dokdonia sp.
AAAAGAATTTAATGGGAATTTTTCGGTTTATTATCATTTTGATTTATCGTGATTTTGGTTTTTAAATTACCGCTAACAAGTATATATGTGTACTGGTACACATATATCCCTTATCTATTTTTCACAAATCTAATGGATTTCTAATTAACTTAAAGTTATTTACAGCCACTTGAGTATAAATTTCAGTTGTTTTTGTACTACTATGCCCCAAAAGAGTTTGTATATATCTGAGATCAGTGCCATTTTCTAAAAGATGAGTAGCAAAAGAATGTCTTAACATATGAGGAGTTACTTTTCTTAAAACACCAGCTTTCTTGCTTGCTCTTCTAACAATTTTAGCAATACTCTCAACAGAATATTGTTGTCCTAACACTCCTTCAAAGAGATATTCTTTAGGTTTCCATTCTTTATAATATATTCTTAATTCTTTTAGTACGGTTTCTGAGAGTAATGAATATCGGTCTTTATTATTTTTGGCATTTTTGATATGAATCAACATCCGCTTACTATCTATATCTTCAATTTTTAAATCTAATAGTTCACTTCTACGTAATCCAGCTGAATATAAAAGCCCTACAATACAGCGATGTTTTATATTATTGGTATTTGAAATCATAGCTAAAATTTCTTCTTTAGAAAGTACTTGTGGGAGTTTGTGCTGTTTTCTAGGCCTTTCAATGCTGTAAAACCGATTGGGCATTCCCATTACTACTTCATAATAGAATTTAATACTATTGATGGTTTGATTGATGTAGCTATTGGATTTGTTTTGTTGGATGAGTAATTGAAGATATGTTCTTATTTCTTGTTCGGATAGTTCAACAATATTCTTATCGGGATACTGATTTATAAACTTTTCAAATAATGAGATATAGGCTTTACAAGTGTTTAAGGCATATCTTTTGAGTTCTAATTTGATAAGATATTCTTCTGGAACATATTTGTATGATGTAGTCTTAGCTCTATTGCGATACCAATTTATATCAACAGGTTGATTATCCCGCTGTACCTTCTCTTTAAAAAAAGAATTTCCATTAACCCAAGCTACTCCTCTAAATTTTTCAAAAATATGAGCTAGATTTTCTTTTGTATTGGTGACATATACCATACCAAATTCATTACTCCATTTAGGGGTAGTTAATTCTTTTATTAATGCCTGTATTACTTTATCTGGATAGAATTTTATACCTATCATTTTTTGATTATTGATCAGAAGGTGTTTTAAAGTTATATGTCTAGAAAGAGGTTTCATTTCTTAAAGGTGATAAAGAGAAATGAATTACAAAAACATAGCCGTATATTTATACGTCTATTAAACGTTTAACACTACATTTATGAGTACCTCCTGCCTTAATTGTGATGCATTATTAGAAGGAAGAACCGATAAGAAATTTTGCACCCCTTATTGCAAATCTTCGTATCATTATCAAAAAAATAAAGAAAAAGAAGATCGATTGTTTCAAAAAATAGATAGACAATTAAAGATCAATAGAAAAATATTGAAAGAATTTAACAAAGCTGGATTAGCGACAGTAAGAAAACAAAAACTATTTGATAAAGGTTTTGATCCTAATTATTTCACGCATTATTGGAAGAATAAAGAAAATAAGATATATCTGTTTTGTTATGAATACGGATTCTTGGATGTAAACCAAAAATATGTTCTAGTTATTTGGCAAAAGTATATGGAATAATATATATGGTTATTTGAATTGTATGAAAGAGATTTTTATTAAGTCTTATATGAATAACTCAATTTTATATCAACTAAATTGAGCTTAATGCAAACAGAAAGCCAACGTAGGGTTTTACATGCTATCAGATGTATGTATATGCAGTGATTTGCAATTTGTATGTGTTATAAACAACTAAAAATCAATATATTAAAAAATAAACTTTACGGTTCATAACCCGAAGGTCACTAGTTCGAGTATAATCTTATAGAATTCTTCCGCGTTTGTGTCGATGGTTCAGAGGAAAGTTTGAAAAACTATGATTTTCATCAAGCTAAAAATAAACTTTCTTTCGTTGAATACCTTGTGGACTTGCCTTGAGGACTATTTGCTTACTGCTAGTACTTCTACTTTATGAAATAATAAAATGCGGTAAGTGAATTTGGTAAGTGAAAAGTTCATTTTTTAACATTTTTTCACTTTTTTAAATTTTTGGGAAATGTTTATTTTTTTATTCCCAACTATTTTAGTTCTTTTGCGAACGCCTATTATTTCAAGCATTAGGTAAAATAGAGAGGTGGCCGAGTGGCTTAAGGCGCACGCTTGGAAAGCGTGTGTACGGCAACGTACCGAGGGTTTACATCCCTCGTTCTTTCTGAATCGTTTCGTAGGCTTCTTGCACTTTTCTAAACTTATCTTCAGCGCCACTACGATAGGCTTCATCCATGTGTTGTAATTTATCTGGATGGTACTTTTTTGCCATCGTACGGAAAGCTTTTTTCACTTCATCATTAGTGGCATCTTTCTGTATTTCTAGGATTTTATAGGCACTATCAGCATTTTTAAAGAACATCGCTTTGATGCTTTCAAAGTCTTGATGGCTGATTCTAAAATAGCCTGCAATTTCTGACATTACGTTTACTTCTGGTTCGCTTACGTGACCATCGGCTTGTGCGATACCAAACAAGAAGTGTAAAATCTGTAAACGTACTTCATATCGCGTACGCATATTTAAGTACTGACAGATGCGTGCTGCAGACACATCTCTTTTTTTGATCACATCGTTAAAGGTTCTAAACGTTGCATTGGCGCGCTCTTTTCCGTAGGCTCTTACAAAGTATTGGCGTGCATAATCCAGCTCGCTTTGGCTCACATTACCATCTGCTTTAATAACAATGGAGGCGAGTGATAATAGGTTTAATTCAAAATCTCCAGGAGAAACGCTCTGTTGTGTTGCTTGCTCAAAGACATCTTTAAATCCTCTTCTTTGTTGTCCTTCTTTTTTTGGTGACAATACGCTATCGGCAAGGCTTCCTATAAAATAGCCTGCAATGGCACCAAATATGCCACGTACAAAAAATCCAATAACCGCACCTATATATTTAATCATCTATAATTTCTATTGTGTAAAAGAACCACAAAAATAAGGGTTCTTATATATATGACGCTAGATTGTTATTGATGTTACGAAAAATAGTTCTCTGATCGTATTAAACTGAGTATTGATTAAAAAAAACGAACGTGATTATACCTAATATTGGGTATTTTTTATAGCGTGTTTTTATTTAATTTTAACATATCGCTTAAAAAAACTATTTTAGTATATTGACTTTTAGGCATATACACATATATTCATTTATAAATTCTTATGTATGAAAAATTTTAGAGAACGATTAAGTCTTTTGGTGATAGGCATTTCAGCCATTGTTTTATTGTTTGTTACCTATAAAATTCTTTCTCACAATAACGCCGGTCCTGATGATTATCAGTTTGTATATTCTTCTATATTACCACTACTAGGTACATGGGTAGGCTCTGTTCTTGCTTTTTATTTTGGAAAAGAAAACTATGAAGCAGCAAGTAGACAATATGAAAAGATGATCGATAAGCTCACCCCAGAAATACTGGATGATGTGATGGTCAATCAAATCATGATCAGTAAGAAAACGATGGTTTTAAAAAAATGGGAAGACATCAAAACCAAAACAGTAAAAGAGGTGACTGACTTTATGATGGAGATAGATAAATCAAGACTCCCTATTTTAGATACTCAAGGAAAAATAAAGTACATCATCCACGCTTCTATTTTGTCAAAACCCGTTAAAGATGCTTCCGATAAAAGCAAACCTGTTGATACTGCTCAAAAAATGGAAGACTTTATAAAAATATATACAGGAATGGTGGATCAAATTGTTCTGGTAAAAGAAAATGAAATTCTAGAAAAAGTAAGAGAAAAACTCAATGCAACTCCAAACTGTAAAGATGTATTTGTAGAAGACGTAAACGGAAACTTGTTAGGGTGGATTACAGATACTTTAGTGTTACGATATATTAATTCTAAAAAAGGAGCTGTTGGAACTTCATAGCATACAGATCTTAAACCTGACATAATTACACTGTAAAAATTAAGGAACACTTTTTGTACCTTTGTACTCAAAATAAATTGATTATGTATCCAGCAGATTTAGTAAAACCAATGCGTGAAGACCTTACCAATAATGGCTTCACAGAATTACATACAACAGACGACGTACACGCAGCTATGAAAAAAGAAGGAACAACTCTTGTGGTTGTAAATTCTGTTTGTGGTTGTGCTGCTCGTAATGCACGTCCAGCAGCAGTACATGCTGTAGCCAACGGAAAAAAACCAGACAACGTTTATACTGTATTTGCAGGTGTAGATGGCGAAGCAACAGATCTTGCTCGTAGCTTTATGGTACCGTTTCCTCCATCTAGCCCATCTATGGCTTTATTTAAAGACGGAGAGCTTGTACACATGAT
>CAKZKZ010000479.1 GCA_937124495.1 uncultured Dokdonia sp.
AGGTTATTGATATTTTTAATGATGACGCATCTCTTAATAGTTTTGGACTTCATTATGAAGGTCAAGATCGATTTGAGTGCCGTAAGAATATCAAAAAAGAATTAGAAGAAAACGGATCTCTTATTAAAACAGAAATCCACATGAATAAAGTGGGAACATCAGAACGCACAAAAGCGGTGATCGAACCTAGACTTTCTGATCAGTGGTTCCTTAAAATGGAAGAGCTAGTAAAACCTGCTATTAAAGCCGTTTTAGAAACTGGGGATGTAAAGCTATTCCCAAAGAAGTTTGAAAACACCTACCGTCACTGGATGGAAAACATACGTGACTGGAATATCTCTCGCCAATTATGGTGGGGACAGCAAATTCCTGCTTATTTTTATGGAGATGGAAAAGAAGATTTTGTTGTAGCTGAAAGTATTGAGGAGGCGTTAACGCTTTCGCGAAAGCGTACCCAGAATGAAAATCTACAGATCACAGACTTGCGCCAAGACGCAGATGCTATGGATACTTGGTTTTCTTCTTGGTTATGGCCTATGAGTGTTTTTGACGGAGTGCGTAATCCTGACAATGAAGAATTTAAATATTATTACCCTACTAATGATTTGGTAACGGGGCCAGATATTTTATTTTTCTGGGTAGCACGTATGGTGATTGCTGGATATGAGTATACAGACCAACGTCCTTTTCAAAATGTATACTTAACAGGATTGGTACGCGACAAGCAACGTCGTAAAATGTCTAAGTCATTAGGAAATTCACCTGATGCTTTAAAACTCATAAAAGAATATGGTGCCGATGGCGTACGTGTAGGGCTTTTATTAAGTAGTGCTGCAGGGAATGACTTGATGTTTGATGAAGATTTATGTCAACAAGGAAAAGGATTTGTTAATAAAATATGGAACGCCTTTCGTTTAATCAAAGGATGGGAAGTAAGCGATACTATCGAACAACCTGAATCTAGCAAAAAAGGATTAGAGTGGTATAACGCACGTTTCCAAAATACACTTATTGAAATAGAAGATCATTTTTCTAAGTATCGTATCAGTGATGCATTGATGGCTACCTATAAGCTTATTTGGGATGATTTCTGTAGTTGGCTATTAGAAATATCTAAACCAGCCTATCAACAACCTATAGATCGCAAGACCTATAATGCAGTTATTGAAGCGCTAGAAAATAATTTACGCATCTTACATCCTTTTGCACCTTTTGCAACTGAGGAGATTTGGCAAACCATTACAGATCGTACACCAGAAGAGGCATTAATTATCAATCACTGGCCAGAACAAGAGTCAGTAAACGAACAGATTATTACAGATTTTGAGTATGCCTCTCAAGTAGTTTCCGGAATCAGGACGATACGCAAAAGCAAGAATATTGCCTTTAAAGATGCTATCGAATTACACGTCCTAAGCAATGAAGACGTTTCTTCAGATTTTGATGCGATTATTGCTAAACTTGGGAATGTGAGTGAGATCGCTTTCGCGAAAGCGCCATTAGATGGAGCCTTATCGTTTAGAGTAAAGTCAAATGAATATTTTATTCCGCTTGCAGGCGCTATAGATGTAGAAGCTGAAATTGCTAAAATAGAAGAGGAATTAAAATACACAAAAGGTTTTTTAATATCAGTTTCTAAGAAACTAAGCAATGAACGTTTTGTCAACAATGCACCAGAAAAAGTAGTCGCTATTGAAAAACAAAAAATGGCAGACGCTGAAGCAAAGATCGAAACATTAGAAAAAAGGTTAAAGAGTTTATCATAACCTCTTAATCTTACACATAAAAAATGCGCTTATCAAAATGATAAGCGCATTTTTTATGTCTTTTACAAACGTACTATTTACTTTACGTATTTATTTGCCTCTTCAATGTATTCCAATTTTGCCTCATCACTCGTCAGGCTTTTCACTTGTAACAACGCATTAATTTTAAAAGCACTTACAAGCTCATGTTCTCCTTCTGGATGACTAAACGTATTTTCTTGCGTAGCTTGTTTATATAGCGCATAAAATCGCAACAATACATCAGGAGGGAATTCCTGCGTAGCCTCACTCACTCTTTTAAAAGCAGCCCAAAACGCTATATGAAGCGCTTCTTTTTCCATTATGCTGTTGCTATTATTGATGATGCTCCTTTTACTTTTTGATTTAATTCGACGGCAATTTTAGTCCCTACAGGAAGATAAATATCAACACGAGATCCGAATTTAATAAAACCGCTTTCACCCCCTTGTGTTACTTCACTACCTTCTTCTGCATAATTCACGATACGCTTGGCTAAAGCTCCCGCTATTTGCCTATGCATGACTTCTCCAAATTTCTCTGTTTTTACAACAACCGTTGTACGCTCATTTTCCTCACTGGCTTTAGGATGCCAAGCCACTAAGTATTTACCGGGATGATATTTACTAAAAGTTACTTGACCCGCCCCTGGATATCTTGTTACGTGCACATTAAGTGGAGACATAAAGACAGACACTTGTAAACGTTTATCTTTAAAATATTCTTTTTCAAACACTTCTTCTATCACAACAACTTTACCATCTACTGGAGAAACAATAGCTCCAATATCATTAGGTGCTATACGACTTGGGTTTCTAAAAAATTGAAGGATAAGTACCAGAAGTACTATTAATGTAGTCACTATTAAATAAAACAACCACCCTTTTTCTAAAAACCGATTTGCAGTTAATAGCCCAATTGTAAAAAGACCTAATGCAATAGCGATAATTTTACTTCCTTCTTTATGAAACATAATCTAATACTATTAAAAACAAATAAATAAATGGGCTTGCAAAAATGATACTATCTAATCTATCGTATATACCGCCGTGACCTGGCATTAACTGCCCACTATCTTTAACTCCAGCTTGCCTCTTTAACTGTGATTGGATCAAATCTCCTAATGTCCCAAATACGGAAGTTACTATAGCTACTGTGATCCATAATTGGATACTTAAAAGTCCTGTAAATTTATAAATAAAAACACTAGCAATACAAGAAAAAACAAGTCCTCCCAAAAATCCTTCTACGGTCTTTTTTGGAGAAATACGCTCTAGAAGTTTATGCTTCCCAATACTTTTCCCTACAATAAAGGCAAATGTATCGTTTATCCATATTAAAGCAAAAACACTTGCCACTAAATACGAAGTATACTCTCCCTGATAAGAAGGTAATAATATCGTAAAGACAAAGCCTCCTATTATATAAAAAAATAAATAGATATATTTCTGAGATATCGTAATATAACGTTCTGACGGTCTTATTAAATTTTTAATAAGATATAGGTTTGTCGCGATCGTTATAGACAGAAAAACAAGCGTCACTTGTTTAAACAATTTAAAATAACAAAAAACGAGTGTAACGATAAGTAAAAGAAAATAAGATATGTATGATTTTACCTTAATGAGTTTTAAAAACTCATAGAGACACAAAACTCCAAAAACTAATATTAATATCAGGTATATATTTTCCAAAGAAAATATTGCGAGCAACAAAAATGCTACATACAATACTCCAGAAAGTGCCCTTATAAAAACTTCGCGCATATTACAAATCTTCTAACAGTAGCAAATATAAATTTTTTGTACTGCTTCCATAAGACATAAAGTCTTTTTCGTCTTCACTAGCTTCAAAATGCTTAATCGTCGTAATATTACTTGGGATATTCCCTTTATTCTTATTTTTAATAAGTCGAAGTCCTTCTCCTATACTATTTACAATCTGACTTGTTGTAGCAAACACAACCATTGATTGTGGAAATTCTTGAAGTTTTAATTCCTTTAACTGATGTGAACTTACAAGAATGGAACCGTTATCAGCAATAAGGCTTTCACAGGTTGTTAAAAAAAATGAAGAATTTATCTTTTGACTAAATGTAAGATTATACCCTTTAAAAGTATCTTCTAAATGTTTATCAAAACAAAAAGCTTCCTTTTCATACCAGTCATTTTCAAGTAAGATGTCGTCAAAATTTTCTTTTAACTCCTCTAAATTAACAGCGTATAAAAATTTACCACCATTAAGTATGAAGTTTTTTGTAAAACGTTCGTCTGCTGGTGTGTGAACATCAGGCATATACTTACTCCTCTCGCCTTGATTTCTATCGGAGCGAGGGGTGTCTGATTTAGATTCTTTTTTAAATAATTTTCTAAATAGACTCATATTGAGATTTAGATTCGAGCGTACAAGTTCTTCAAATATAAAAAAACTTGATTTAACGATAAGTTAAATCAAGTTTTAATTCTATTATTAAAGAAAAGTTTATGCTATTACTTCAGTATCTTCCTTTTTTCCAAAAGGTCGATCTCCAAAAATTTCTAATAAGTTATCTTTAAAGATCACTTCTTTTTCCAACAGTAAATCTGCTAATTGGCTTAACTTGTCTTTATTTGCCTCCAATAAAGTAATTGCTCTTTGATACTGTTCTTCTATTATTGCAGATATCTCTT
>CAKZKZ010000480.1 GCA_937124495.1 uncultured Dokdonia sp.
CACTGCTGCATAATTAGCTCCAACCTGTACCACTGGCTTTATATTTTCTTGTGTGGCTTTATCTCGTGAAGCTACAAAACTAATTCCATTGATTTTTTGAGCTTGTGTCATACTCATTTGTAGAACAAACACAATGAAAATAAAAAGTGTAGTATTAAAACGCATAGTTATTTTTTAAAGATCAAATTACAATAGTATAGAGATACAAAGACACTAAAATTATAACAACTTACTAAAAAAGAGTAAAACCCTAATAGAATTAGAGTTTTGTTCTTTTAAAAAAGGCCCGCAAAGCTTATGTAACCGGTTTCAAAACTTTGCGAAGCACTTGGAATACGATAGCCTAGAAATATATAGAGGGTACAACTAGGCGATGTATATTATTTTTTAAAGGACATAACGAAGTCCTATATTATATGATTCTCCTAATCCTGTAAATGCTCCTCCGCCTCTTGCAAAATAAGACCATAAACCTTCAATATTCAGCTGATCTGTTAATTGGTACTTAACGCCAGCTCCTACTCCAGTAAGATCTTGTTCAAAACCATTTTCTGTTAATGCAAGAAGTTGGAAGTGTTGTACAAATACCTGAGCAGTAAACTTAGATGAAGGGAAGTAACTTAAGAAAGCACCTGGAATAAGACGCAAACTATTATTTGCGAAACTATCATCTTCATCTCCAAAGTTCAACTCTGTATTCAGATCAAAAAACAATTGCCATTCTTTCGTACTTCCTAAAGGGAGGTCATAGAAAAATCTATTTTGTAATGTAAATCCATCTTGATCTAAGAAAACACCTTCTGCATCAGATTCATCTCCGATTAATGATATAAATAAAGAACTCTGAACCGAAAAATTACTTAGATTTTTAAAAGGAACATACTTTACACTAGGTGCTATATTGGTCAATCCGCTTCTCGCTGTTCCTCGTTCTCCATCAAAACTAAATACATCTAATGCACCTCTACCACCAATCACATTAGAACGAAACTCTAATATCGCTCCCACACTCACTCTCCTATTTTCTGAAACCCCGAAAAAAGCATCAAGTGTTGATGTGAAAAATGTTTGCCTGTCTATAGTCACAACATCTTCATTGGTATCCAACTGTCTTGTTTGTGTAAATAGATTATTAAACCATTTAATATCTACTTGTCCTTTCCCTATCAATTTTGATGGTGTCAAGTTTTGTATTACAGATCCTCCTTGCTCGTCATCTGTATCATCTTGAGCAAAGGCTCCAATAGTAAATAATGTGGCTAATGCTAGTGTAAAAATCTTTTTCATTGTAGTTTTTTTTTGATTTGTGCTTCCCGAACCTGATCTATTCATAGCATATCGATCAGGCAGGAAGTCTTTTGTAAAAAATGTAATTATGTATATGTGTTATTTTACTTTATTCAATGTCCAATCATATGGATAATAAGACACTTTTGCTTTTGCAGGAATGGCTTCTTTTCTGAAGGCATTGATGTAATCGATCTCACTTCCTTGCTGTGTAAAATCACCTTTATACCATTCAAAAATTTGTGAGAGTTGCACTTTATTCCCTTTTACCTTAATAAAGTTAGGATTATTAAGTGCTATGGTTGTTTGTCTTTGTAATTGTGCTTCAAGCTTTGCAGGTGTGTATGCTTCATTAATAATAGGAGGACATCCTAGCCCTGCACATACAAGTACAAAATGAAACCGTGCTTCTTGAGGAAAAACTTTTCTAAGCAATTTATTTTCAAGATCGTTTAAAGTGGTCTTAACCCCTCCTAGTTCGTATGTTGTTTTATCAAAAAAACCTTTAATATCTAATGGGCGTTTTACAGGGTAATTACTTACAATCCCTTTTATAACACTGATGTTGTATGCATTAATCCAAAATGATTGATATGATTTTACCTTGCTTTTTGAAACTCGCACTTCTTTTGCTAAGGATGTAAGTTCATTTAATGTTGCTGGATTATCTTTAATTGCTTTGTAATCTACACGACCATTTTTAATATATGTTTTAAAAAAAGTATCAGCTTTATTTACAAAAGTGTCCGCACTTTGTGCATAACTCGCAGTAACAAATAATAGGGTTATAAGAGTGGCTATTCTTTTCATTATACTATTAATTTTTATGTTGCCTTCTGTCGTGAGCATTTCTTATCGCTTACAAAATCAATTGTCAAATTTTCCTTTTTTTCAAAAAAAATCAATGTCGTAAAAGTGTCTTCAACCTTACACTCTATATTCTAATTTAAAATTGTTCTAAATATATTTAATTGTTAAGTTCAGTATCTTTAAAACGACCTTATATAGGAATCTATCGTGAATATTACTTTTTAAGCTTTCGCGAAAGCAAAAACAACCACCAACCTTATGGAAGAACATATTGTTATTATAGGTAATGGAATTTCTGGTGTTACAACTGCCAGACATATCCGAAAATTATCTGACAAGAAAATAACTATTATTTCTGCAGAAACCGACCATTTCTTTTCTCGTACTGCACTCATGTATATTTACATGGGACATATGAAATATGAGCACACAAAACCTTATGAAAACTATTTCTGGAAGAAAAACAGAATAGAACTTAAACGGGCTTTTGTACAAACGGTAGATCATGCCAATAAGCAATTACAATTTGCAGATGGCACTTCTATGGCATATGACAAATTGGTGCTTGCTGTAGGGTCAAAACCTAATAAATTTGGGTGGCCAGGTCAAGATTTAAAAGGTGTACAAGGTATGTATTCAAAACAAGATCTTGATATGCTAGAAAAAAACGCTCCTGATAATAAAGCGTGTAATCGTGCTGTGATTGTAGGAGGTGGCCTTATAGGTATAGAACTTGCAGAGATGCTACATTCCCGTAATATTCCCGTAACATTTTTGGTACGTGAGAATAGCTTCTGGAGTGGTGTATTACCAGAAGGAGAAAGCGCTATGCTTAATCGCCATATCAAAAGCAATCATATAGATTTACGCTTAGGCACAAATCTCAAAGAAATCTTATCTGATGAAAACGGACGTGCACGTGCCGTTGTCATTGCAGAAACGGGCGAAGAACTTCCTTGTACCGTTGTTGGACTTACTGCTGGGGTTTCTCCTAATATTAATTTCTTAAAAGATAGCGGTATTGAACTCGGAAGAGGAGTCAAGGTAAACCCTATGCTTGAAACGAATATTCCAGACATTTATGCTATAGGTGATTGTGCAGAGCAACACGAAGGGATTAATGGTAGACGCCCTATAGAAGCTGTCTGGTATACAGGACGTATGATGGGAGAAACAGTAGCACAAACCATTTGCGGAAACCCTATAACATACAAACCTGGTCACTGGTTTAATAGCGCCAAGTTTATTGATATAGAATATCAAACCTATGGATGGGTGTTTTCGCAACCTAGGGAAAATGAAACACATTTCCATTGGAAACACGAAGACGACACAAAATGTATTACGATAAATACAGATAGTACTACTGGAAAATTTATAGGCATTAACACCTTTGGTATTAGAATGCGGCACGAAATTTTTGACCGATGGTTGACAGAAGAACGCTCTACAGATTACATACTGGAACATTTAAAGGATGCAAATTTTGATCCTGAATTTTTCTCACTATTTGAAAAAGATATTGTTGCTCACTATAACAAAGTAAACAACAAAAACATTAGTGTAAAATCAAAAAGCTGGACACGTATATTCAGCAAAGCGTAATCTAAAACATCCAAGTATCATATAAAGAGGCATTTTGCGCTTTCGCGAAAGCTTACTCAACGAAAACACCAACGATGAAAGCATTAACATATATAGGTTTAGCTATATTCCTTACCGGACTTACCCTATTTACGGGATCCATCTTTTTAGGAAATTTCGAACTTAAACAATCAGACTTAACTACGTTTCTAGAAAGTAAGGGAATAAAAAACGAATTGCTTGAAAAGGAATTACAAGATGCTGTAATTACAGGAGAGCACATGGATATTTTTGCTTTTTCTAGTAACGTACGAGGAGCACTAGAAAAAAACAATGCTCATTATGATGCTCTTATAGCAAAGTATGATGCTGCTAAAGACTGGACAAAGAAAGGCGAACAATATCAATTTAGAATTAATGAGAAAGATTTCCGAGCAATGAGTTTCTCTCTTGCTAAGAAATCTGGAAAAGGATTTGTTGTAGAGAATAGAGGACTGATGTGGTTTCTCACATTTGGTTTAGGGATTCTAGGGGCACTATTATTTATTCTTCCTCAATTAAAATTATTAGGACCTCCTGGCATAAAAAACAATGGTATTTATCACAATCCTGCAACCAACCGTGGTTGGATAGCATGGTTAGTCCTTGTGTATTTAGTGATCTTTTATATTGCTTTATACTTTATGGCAGATTATGTCGTAAACTGGACGTTTATACTCGACCCTATCAGTAAAGCACTTAGTGGTGGAGAGGCTAGTCAATGGTTTGTGTATG
>CAKZKZ010000481.1 GCA_937124495.1 uncultured Dokdonia sp.
CCTTTTATTGAAGTCAACGCTCGAACTTTACCAAATTCTGTTTTTAATTTACAGCCATTAGTAGAATCAGAACAGATTGCAACGGACGATTATATTATTTTCACAACGCCCGAAAAATATGCCGAAGAAGGGGAGGAGGCAACTATTCCAAAATATGAGTTAAGAAATGTCTTGAACGTGGATCTATTGATGAATGTAGATGTCACTCCCGATGCTTTATTGAAAATAATTATCGACCCTCTGACGGGTGATCAAATAGAAGGCAGAGGAACGTCCAACATGACCATTGCCCTATCACCTGCGGGCGAAATGCGAATTTTAGGAGATTTCGTAATTGACAAAGGACAGTATAATTTTAGTTATCAAAATTTAGTCAAGAAGAATTTTGACATTAAAGAAATTAGAAACGTGCGTAGAGATGGTAAGTTAATGAAATCGAAAGTACGCAATTCTGCTTATAGTATTGCTGCCTTAGATGGTCGGGGATATACTGTTTTTAGTTGTGAAGTGCATTTTGATCGTTTGCCAAATGATTTGACAACAGCAGATTTAATTGAGGGGAAAGGTCAGGAGTATAACAAAAATCACTTTAATTGTTTTAATGTTAAACTCAAAACTTGGAAGGATGACCTTGGTAAAAAATCAGATAGTGAGAAAAAAGTATCTGACTTCGAAAAGAAATTTGGGGTAGATTCTAAACCTAGAAACGTTAGCCCAAAGCCGAAACCAAAGCCAAAACCTAAACCGAAACCAGACCCAAAGCCTGAGCCAGAACCTGAGCCCGATCCAATTCCTGAACCTGAGCCAACTCCTGAACCTGAGCCTGAGCCAAAACCTGAACCAAAACCAAAACCTGAAGAAAATTACTCTATCAGTCGTTTGGGTTCTGAAAGAGACATAGAATGTGGAAAAATGTTGGTTTTAGATAAGATCAAATTCCATGACAGTAGTACCAAATTCAAAGGACTGGTTGCTGCCAATCGACCGCTGTTTATTTTGTTTAATTACATGAAAGAGCATCCTAATTCGACGCTCACACTTTATGGACATACCGACATTTTTGGACCAAAAGAACGCAACATGGAGCTTTCTAAAGAGCGTGTTATCAAAATACAACGTTGGTTGACTATGTATGGCATCAAAAAACACCGAATTGACTATGAATGGTTTGGACCAGATCAACCCATAAATCCTGAAGGCAATCCTATTAATAGAAGAGTAGAAATCAAAGTCAACTGCGAATAATTAATTGGATCCATTCATTCCCCTGAATTTAAATGAAAAACAAAGCTTGCTTTATGAAAAAAATATGCTCTATTATAACAACCCTTCTCTTGTTTTCGATCTTGATACCTGAATCGAGTTTAGCACAAACAGCACATAACTATACCGACCACAAACCTGTATATAGAAAATGGTTGGATTCTTATATTTTGGACAAGATTGAGTATACACCTACTAGTACTGTTTTTCATTTTCGTTTTGTTTGTGATAATGAAAAATCTAGTGGAGCTACTTTTTATCCTCCAAATGGAGAATCGCCTTGGTATTTAAAAGGTAGAGATGTCGCAAAAGAATTTGACATTACGGCTGTAAAAAATGTCCGTAGAGATGGGGTTTTAATTAAAGCAGATGTGAGCACCGAAGCCTTTCATGCTGACCCATCTTCAAAAGTAGGGCATAGTATTTTCAGTTGCGAAGTGCATTTTCCTCGTCTAGATGATGACATGAAAGAAGCGGATCTAATTGAAGGTAGAGGACAAGAATTTAACCGAATGCATTTTAACTGTTTTAATATAAAATTAAAAACATGGAATGATGCTGACTTGGGCGATGAAAAAGATAGTGAAACGGTCGTTAATAATTTTGAGGAAAAATATGTTCCTAAAAATGCCAATCCTAGTCCTACTGAAACAACTACTAAAGAAGCAGCAGCAACAACGGCTCCTTCTTCTAAAAACTTACACAGTTCGGAAGATTTGACTTGCAATCAGTTGTTGGTCTTAGATAATATTAAGTTTCATGACAACAGCGCTAAATTTAAAGGCATGATTGCAGCCAATAAAACACTGAGCATTCTCTTTAATTACTTAAAAGAGCATCCTAAAGCTACGATTTCTTTATATGGGCACAGTGATATTTTTGGTCCAGAGGATAAAAATATAGCACTCTCTAAAGAACGTGTTGTAAAAATACAGCGATGGTTGACTATGTACGGTATCAAACAACATCGCATTAAGTATGAATGGTTTGGTCCTAAGAAGCCGTTGATTAAGGAAGGAAGTATTTTGAATAGAAGGGTTGAGGCTAAAAGTGTTTGTGGAGAATAACAAGGCATTTTGCTTTATTTAGAAGCTTTTTTTATAGAAGTGTTCATTTGAAATTTATTCAAATGGACACTTTTTTTATAGAACATGCAAAAAATATTAAAATACTTTTAAATAATACCTATTTTTGAGTTCTTTAATACGTTACTTCCTAAGTCAGTCTTTTTTCAGAAAAAATGACGCTCTTTTATTCGTTCCCCTCACAAACGAGTAATTACTTTTTACCTATTAAACATTATTAACCTAATTTTCTTCACGATTTCCTCATTGGACGTTTTACGCTAATTTTTTTTTTCAAGAACTCCCCTGTAACAATTTCTTATTTTATGAAAATTGAACATTTATTCCTATTCATTATCTATTTATTGTCCTATCAAACAAGCTTATGTCAGCAAAACTCTATTGATAGTTTAGAACGTTTATTACCTCAAACTACCAAAGTAGATGACAAAGTGGTTTTGTATGAAGCTTTGATTGTTAAGTACGAAGAAAAAGATCCCAATAAAGTGGTTCAATACAGTAATCAAATATTAAAATTACTTACAGAGAATGCTTATGAAACAAAAGGCAATGTATACAACTATTTAGGACTTGCTTATAAACAATTAGTTCAACACGATAAGGCTATTGCCTGTTTTGATAGTGCATTATATTGTTTTGAGTTTTCTAATTCTAAAGAAAAGATAAGCGCTACTACGGAAAACAAATGGCGCGCTTATAGGTATCTAACGGTTAAAAATTTATACAAAGATCCAGATAAGGCAATGAAATATGCCGAAATACTGTTAGAGTTAGCTCCCAACAGTAATAATCCTGATCATATGGCTATGTCTTATAGTCTTATAGGTTCGATTCACAGTATAAGACATCAAGCGGAACGCTCTTTCGAATATTTTGATAGTGCTATTTATTATTATAAAAAAACAGACAAAGCAGTTAGTATTGATACTATAATATTCAGTGGGAAATATTTAGAATTAGGAAAATTAGTACAACATAGAAAAATA
>CAKZKZ010000482.1 GCA_937124495.1 uncultured Dokdonia sp.
ATTCTTGTCTCCAGGACAACCTAAAGGAACTGATTTTAATGGAGAAGCGACATCGTATATAGAAGATTTTGAAGCATCACAAACGGCTATCGATGTAAGTAGCCCTTTGCAATGGTTTCTATCTTCTGTGCCAGATGGTTTTGGAGGAGAGCTACCTAACAATGATTTGTCAGTAGGTTTTAGAAGAGCAAAATTAGCTTGGTATACCATTGACCCTGTATTTTATAATAGCGGACAACGTCCAGATGGAATTTCTGAAACAGATCTTTCATTGCCAGAAACACGTCGTGTTTTTAGAGATGAAATTTTTCCTCAACAAGATATTGTAGCAGGTCAGACACAAGCGTTATTTACACTTGATTTAGCTTATTTTCCTGATGAAAGAGGACCTTATAACTTTAGTACAGATGCACAAGATGAACAATTAAGTAATCCAGAACAAAACTTTGGAGGTATTATGAGACAACTCACCTCTACAGATTTTGAACAAGCAAATGTAGAGTTTGTTGAGTTCTGGTTATTAGATCCATTTTTTGCAAATAACGACACAACCAATTCTGGAGGTAAATTAACAATAAACCTAGGAAGTATCTCAGAAGATATTCTTAAGGATGGTCGTAAACAATATGAAAACGGACTTCCAGAAGTTGCATTTCCTCAAGCTGGGTTTGATGATGCAACTACATCTACCAACTGGGGTAAAGTGCCTACAAATCAATCGCTAGTATATGCGTTTGATACAGAGGGAGGCGCACGTGCAAATCAAGATGTTGGATATGATGGTTTAAGTGATGCAGAAGAAGGGAATATGTACCCTGGATTTGCAGGATTACCTGATCCAGCAGGAGATAATTATGATTATTTCTTAAATGCACAGGGTGGTGTTATTGAGCGTTATAAAAGCTTTAATAACTTACAAGGAAACTCGCCTGTTGAAGTAACACAAACGAATAGAGGATCTACAACATTTCCAGATATAGAAGATGTCAATCGTGATAATACGATGAACACGATAGATGCTTATTTTGAATATGAGTTAGATATCAATCCTGGAACGCTTAATATAGAAACAAATGAGTTTGTTACAGATGTACGTGAGCTCACAGTAACGACACAAGATGGGGCTTCATTACCTACGCGTTGGGTACAATTTAGAGTTCCTATTAATCAAGCGACAAATGTAGTAGGAGGAATTTCTGATTTCAGAGCTATACGTTTTATGCGTATGTATATGAGTGATTGGCAGAATGATGTTATCCTTCGTTTTGGAACTTTAGATTTAGTACGTGGAGATTTTAGAAGGTATTTATTAACATTGGATCCTACAGAACCAAATAATGATAATGACAATACCTTATTTGAGGTTGCTGCGGTTAATATAGAAGCAAACGAAACGCGTTCTCCAGTACCTTATAACTTACCTCCAGGGGTTCAGAGAGAACGATTAAATAACAACAATAATAATATTCGTCAGAATGAACAGTCACTTTCTATACGTGTAAATAATCTGGAAGAGCAAGATTCTCGTGGAGTCTATAAGTTCTATAATCTAGATATGCGACAGTATAAGAACTTGCGTATGTTTATGCACGCAGAAGCGCTTGTTGAAGATGGGAGTGATGGCTTAAATAATGATAATGTTGTTGGTTTTGTGCGTATGGGTACTGACCTTAATAGTAACTTTTATCAAATAGAATTAGGATTAGAACCAACACCGTTTAATGTTGCTCAGACAGATAGGGAGGCTATTTGGCCTGCAGTAAATGAAATGGATCTAGATCTGCAATTACTACAAACTGTTAAAGCTAAGGTGATTTCTGGAGATGTAGATGATGATCCAGATGCAATTACTTACTTTGATCAAAATGGAGATCGTATACTAGATGCAGATCAGGTGTGTTATGTGCCAGGTGAATTGCGTATAGGAGTAAAAGGACTTCCTAGTTTTGGTGATATTAGAACATTATTATTAGGGGTTAAAAATGGAAACCCAACTACAAGTATAGATGTAGGATGTTCTCCAGGAGAGATAGGTGCAGAAGTGTGGTTTAATGAATTACGTCTCTCAGATTTAAGTAATGAAGGTGGATGGGCTGCAGTTGTAAATGCAGATGGAAATATTGCTGATTTTGCTACAGTGTCTGCAACAGGTAGACAAAGTACCGTAGGATTTGGAAGTATAGAACAAGGTCCTGCAGAACGTAGCTTAGAAGATGTTTTTCAATATGATGTAGTTACTAATGTAGAGATAGGACAGTTGTTACCTAAAAAATGGGGTGTTAAATTACCGTTTAACTATGCCATAGGAGAAGAAATTATCACACCAAAATTTGATCCTCAATTTTTAGATTTAGAATTAGATGACAGGCTTGATAATGCTGCCACACAAGAAGAAAGAGATGATATAGAAGGAGCTGCTATCGATTATACAAGACGTAAAAGTATTAACTTTATAGGAGTTCGTAAAGAACGTACAGGAGATAAGAAACCAATGCCTTATGATGTAGAGAATTTAACCTTCTCTTATTCTTATAGTCAAGTAGATCATAAAGATTTTGAGATTGAACAATCAAGAGATCAGAATGTGCGTTTAGGAGGTACTTATAATTTTGATTTTCAGAATAAACCAGTAGAGCCATTTAAGAAGAATGACTCTTTGTTTACTGGTAAGTATTGGAAGTTCCTTAAAGATTTTAATTTTAATTATTTACCATCAAATATTTCTGTGAGTTCTAATATTGTGAGACAATATAATGAGCAGAAATTTAGAGATCTTTTAGGAAGTCAAAGTGATATTAGTATTCCTAGACTTTTTCAACGTAATTATCTATTTGATTGGCAATACAGCGTAAATTTCCCAATCACGAATAGTTTGAGGGTTAATTATGATGTGAGTCACAACCGTATTATTCGTAATTATTTAGATAATGATGGAAACCCTAGTTTCTTAGATGACGATGGTAATGAAATAGAAGGGTTTGGTGTGTATAATGGGTTCTTTGATATAGGACAGCCTAATACTCATTTTGGAACAATGCAATTAAATTATGACCTGCCTTTTGATAAGTTTCCATTTTTAAATTGGATTACTAATTCAACATATTCTTACACGGCTAGTTATACTTGGCAAAGAGGGTCGCAACAATTCCAAACCTTAGATGGTATTCCAGATTTAGGAAACTCTGTAGAAAATAGAAATACACATGCGATTAATAGTACTTTAGAGATGGATAAACTCTACAAGTACATTGGTCTTACAAAGAAAACCAAAAGAAGTACTGGTGTTAAAGATAGGTTAGGTAATTTACCATCACCTACAGATGAAGGAGATTCAAAAGGAGCTGCTCTTACAGATAAAGGTAGAACTGCAAATGCGGGATCGTTAAGTGGTAGTGATAAAGCGCTTAATGCAGGAATAGGGCTGTTGACAGCTCTAAAAAGAGTACAGATAAATTATCAAGAAGATAATGGTATATTCTTACCTGGATACCTTCCGTCTATAGGTTTTTCAGGTAGTTTAAGACCTACAGCAGGATTTATTTTTGGAAGTCAAGCAGAAGTGAGAGAATTAGCAGCTCGTAATGGGTGGTTAACACTCTATGAAAACTTTAATCAGCAATATAGAGAGATTGAAAGTAGAAACTTAGGTATACAGGCGCGTATAGGTTTGTTAAAAGATTTAGATATAGACCTTAACTTTAATCGTATTTTCCAAGAAAATTATTCTGAAAGCTACCGTGTAGACCCTACAACGCTTCAGTACGAGTCTTTAACTGGAAATAATTTTGGAAACTTTAATATTTCAACAATACTTATAGGTACTGCTTTTAGTAAGAGTACGTCAGACTTTTCAGAAGCATTTAATACATTCAGAGCAAATCGTGTTGAAGTAGCAGATCGCTTAGCAAACAAGTTTTATGGTACATCAGAATTTGAAAGGGATGAAGATGGATTCCCTGTAGGTTTTGGACGTACCAATCAATCGGTTTTATTACCAGCCTTTTTAGCGGCATATACAGGTAGAGATGTTTCAAAAACAAAAACAGGGCCTTTTAGAGATATTCCACTTCCTAACTGGAATCTTAAATACACAGGGTTAATGCGTGTTAAATGGTTTAAGGAGCGATTTAAGAGATTTTCTATGCAGCATGGATATACTTCTGGCTACACAATTAATCAATTTAACACAAACCTCGCTTTTAATAGAGATACTGATTTTACCCCTGAAACGGCACAAATAGATCAAGCTGGAAATTTTTTGAACCCTACACTATACGGAAGTGTAACGCTTACAGAACAATTTACACCTTTACTTCGTTTGGATTTTGAAATGAAAAACTCTGTAAAAATTCTTGCAGAAGTAAAACGAGATAGAGCTTTAGGGTTAAGTTTTGATAATAATATTCTAACAGAAATAAAAGGAGATGAGTATGTGTTAGGATTAGGATATCGTATCAAAGACTTGACGTTTGTTACCAATTTTGGAGGTAGAAGAACCGTATTAAAGAGTGATCTTAATTTCAAGGCAGATATTTCGCTACGTCGTAATGAGACTATTATCAGATACCTTGATATAGATAATAGCCAGACTACAGCTGGGCAAGATATATATGGATTGCAGTTTACAGCAGATTATGCATTGAGCAAAAACTTGACGGCACTGTTCTTTTATGATCATACATTTTCTACATTTGCAATATCAACAGCATTTCCTCAGACAACAATTAGATCAGGATTTACATTGCGATATAATTTTGGAAACTAATATTGGATGATAAACGTATTTTGTACGCTTTCGCGAAAGCATAAAAAACATCATAAACACATAATAACAAACTAATGAGCATACCAGCAGAATTAAAGTACACAAAAGATCACGAGTGGATAAGTATCGAAGGAGATATTGCTACCGTAGGTATCACACATTTTGCCCAAGGAGAATTGGGAGATATTGTATATGTTGAAGTCGAAACACTAGATGAAACTTTAGATAAAGACGAAGTTTTTGGAACGGTAGAAGCTGTAAAAACGGTATCTGATCTTTTTCTTCCACTAGCAGGAGAGATTGTAGCATTTAATGAAGCGCTAGAAGATGATCCAGAATTAGTGAATAAAGATCCTTATGGAGAAGGATGGATGATCAAGTTAAAGATTGCTAATGTAGATGAAGTAGCAGATTTACTAGACTCAGATGGTTATGCGTCTATCATTGGGGCATAAGTCCTTATTTGTAATTGCTATTTTATATACAACAGCACTTACATTAGGATCATTAATGCGTCCAATACATATAGTAGAAACTCCTATATCAAATATAGATAAGCTCTTGCATGCAGGAGCTTATTTTGGTTTAACAGTTATTTGGATTTTTTGGATGCTATATAAACGTTCAAATAATACAAAGGTGATTTCATCAAAAACACTATGGCAAATTGTTATAGGCGTTGTTGTAATAGCGATCCTCTATGGTGTGCTAATGGAGATCTTACAAGGGACTATAACTTCTTATAGAACACCCGATGTTTGGGATATTCTAGCAAATTCAACAGGTAGTGTACTCGCATTAATAGCTTGTTTGCTGTATATTAACAAATCCAAGATGCTAAAATCAAGATTTTAGTTTTATTTTAGGATTTTATTTCGTTATTTTAGCTTCTTTAATACCCACAATTATGGAAAACAAGAAAAATCCAAAAGCGGACCTTAGTAAACGTAGTTTGCTATTTTTTCAATTAGGTCTCGTTGCTGTTCTTTTGCTCAGCTATGCAGTGATAGAAAACAAGACCTACGACAAAAGCGATATTAATTTAGCGCAATTAAGCACAGATGAAGAAGAAGAAGATATTCCAATCGTAGAGTTGAATACACCTCCACCACCACCACCACCACCACCACCACCAGCGCCAGAAATTATTGAAGTGGTAGAAGATGAAGAAGAAATTGAAGAAACTATCATAGAATCTACTGAAACTACGCAAGATGAAGAAATCGTTGAAGTAGAAGAAGTAGAGGTAGCAGAAGAGGAAGAAGAAATTGCAGATGTACCATTTTCAGTTATTGAAAACGTTCCAATTTTTCCAGGTTGTGAGAATAAGAAGAACAATGCAGAGCGTAAAGCTTGTATGAGTGCAAAAGTAAGTAAGCTTGTTAATAAAAAGTTTAACACAGAACTAGGATCTGATTTAGGATTAAGTGGTGTGAACAGAATTTTTGTAAGTTTTAAAATTGATAAAAAAGGAAACATTGTAAATATTCGTTCAAGAGCTCCGCATCCAAGATTAGAGCAAGAAGCAGAACGTGTAATTAAATTACTTCCTAAAATGACACCTGGTAAGCAAAGAGGTAAGCCAGTTGGAGTATTATATTCACTCCCAATTACATTTAAAGTAGAAGACTAATCTCTTTTCCTATATAAAATTAGAAATCCCGATGGCGTTAGCTCTCGGGATTTCTTTTTTGGTATGCTTGTTGATTTGTTTTAAGAATTGTTTAACATTTTTAAAATCAAATCTTATGAAAAATTCACAAGAAAGTAAGGACGTTCGCCAAAACGACACTTACACAAAATCACGCAAGCATGAAGCAAATTTACGAAGAAATCCAACACTTCACTTTCAGGTAGGGCTTATCCTATCATTATTGGTCGCCATTCTCTTTATAGAAATGAAAATGCCCACCAAAGCAGAGAAAGGACCTTATGATGGTTTAGAGCAAGAAGAACCCCTTTGGATGGATGTTTTTGAAATAGAAAAAGTCCATGTAGAGAAGGTTACTCAAAAACAAGCGCCTAAACAACAGGTACAACAACCTGAAGAGTTTGATATTATAGATGATGAGGACGATTTACTTGAAGAATTTGTAGATGATACAGAAGCTGATCAAGATGATGTGATATCTGATAATATTCTTGAAACTACTGAAGTAGTAGACGACGAAGATGATATAGCACCCATTCCTGTAAATTTTGTGCAATATGTGCCTATTTTTCCAGGATGTGAAGGTTTAAGTTCTAATCAAGAGCGTAAAGATTGTATGAGTCGTAAAATTTCTAAAATCATTAATAGAAAATTTAATACTGATATAGGAGAAGATTTAGGACTTAGAGGTGTTAATAGAATCCATGTGCAATTTACAATTGATGATCAAGGAGCTGTTACTAATATGAAAGCAAGAGGTCCTCATCAAGCATTAGAAAAAGAAGCAAAGAGAGTTGTTGGATTGATTCCTGACATGACACCAGGAAAACAAGGAGATAAACCTGTAGGAGTTATATACAGCCTGCCTATTTCTTTTAGAATACAAGATTAAAAATCGTTCTAATGTATAAAATAAAGCCCGTTGCGATATCGTAACGGGTTTTTTGTGTTTAAAATTCCTATCTTTCGCCTATCAATGCATCATACCTACCATATGCACAAATATGTTCCCTTTCTTGTCAGTGTATTTCTGATAATGTCTTTGCAGGCGCAAGTGAATCCTGCTTCTAGCGATTTTGAAAAATATCCTGTATTTCCAGGTTGTGAAACAACAATAATCACAGAAATTCCTGATTGTTTCAATACAAAATTCATTGAGTTTTTTATAGAAAAATTTGAAATGCCTTCGCGAGTTAGTGAAGAGCAATATGAAGGGCAAATGGTAATGCTTTTTGAGGTAACACCAGAGGGAGATTTTAAACTCATTAATACAGAAGCTGTATATGTAGAGCTTAAAGATGAAGTAAAAAAAGTGTTTGGTCAATTGCCTAAAGTAGCACCAGCAACCTACGGTGGAGATCCGGTGTATATTCAGTTTTCTTTGCCTATAAAAATTCCGCTTTCGCAAAATAAAATAAATAACTTCACATCTCCTGAAGACAATAAAAAGGAAGAAGCTACTCAGGAAAATGTATTGAAAACTCATGAAGCCTCAAAAGAATTAGAAGAAATAAAAAGCAGTGCTTTTAATAGAAAAGTACAATACGAAAGCCAACTCAATATCCCGTTTTCTCATGAAGTATACGCACGTTTTGATAAAGCATTAAATCAAGTAGGTGTAAATACACATACGGCAAGCCGTCCTTTTTTATATGATGTGGTCAATGGGTATCATAATTTTGATTCGATTGTAAGCACATTACAGTTGGATAAGAAAAGTTGGTTTGGGCGTAAGTTTTTTAACGAACACATGATTCGTTTTCAAGGAGATGGTTATTGGTTTACTATAAACCCTGGTGCAGACCTCGCGTTAGGAACCGAAACAGATGATCGTAAAGTAGAAAACCTTACGTATAATAATACAAGGTCTGTCTTTATTCAAGGAGGAATAGGGAAGAAGTTTAGTTTTTATACCGCACTATTTGAAAGTCAGGGGCGTTTTGCTCAATATTTTAATGACTATGCAAGGTCACTTCGTCCAGACGGAGGAAATCCAGCAGTAATTCCTGGAAGGGGAATCGCGGCCGAAGGAAAAGGAGGTGATTTTGATTATCCTGTAGCTGAAGGTTATGTTTCATATACCCCAAACAAGTATTTTAATTTCCAACTAGGAACTGGACAGCAGTTTATAGGAGATGGGTATCGCTCTTTATTGTTAAGTGATGTGTCTGCCAATTACCCTTTCTTTAAAATTAATACAACTATTTGGAGGCTCAAGTATACAAATACGTGGTCCTCTATCAAAGATGTAAGACCCGCAGTGACAGGTGATGGTGCTTTCACCAATAAATTTGCCGTAAATCATTATTTAAGTTATAACGTAAATAATAAGTTGAACATTGGACTATTTGAATCCGTTATATCTGCAAGTGAAGATAATGGTGGTTTTGATGCGAGTTTATTAAATCCAATCATCTTTCTTAGAAATGTGGAGTTTCAAAGAGGATCACGAGGAGGAAATGCATTGGTAGGATTGACAGGGAAATATAAGTTTACAAACAATATAAATGCCTATGGACAACTTGTTATTGATGAGTTGCGTGTTTCAGAACTCACAAGTGGTAACAAAAACTTCAGGAATAAGCATGCAATTCAATTAGGGGTAAAGTATTATGATGCTTTTAAAATATCTAATCTTACATTGCAAGCTGAGTTTAATCAAGTACGCCCGTATACATTCTCAAATAATGATCCGTTGCTTAGTTATACCAATACCAACCAGCCGCTGGCGCATCCTTACGGAGCAAACTTCAGAGAGTTTATAGCGATTGCTAGATATCGTACAGATAGGTGGTATGGTACGGCACGTATTATTTATGGACAAAGAGGTTTTGAAGGAAATATAGATGACGTGTTCTTTGGAGGGAATGACCTTTTTGGTAGTGAAGATAATAGGCCAAGTGACAATGGTATTGAATTGTTGCAAGGAAATCGAGTCAACTCATTGTATGCAGATCTAGAAGTGGGATACCTTATAAATCCTGTGACAAATCTTAAAGCGTTTATAAATCCAATATACCGAGATTTTAGTGCAGAAATGCAAACCGATACTGTTTTTGATACGAGTACATTATGGTTAAATATTGGTTTCCGTACAGATTTATTTAATTGGTATTTTGATAACTAGATTCCTGTTTTGAGAGTAGGTTTTTGATGGTACGCTTTCGCGAAAGCGTATTATACAAAACTTGAACAATAAAGAAACGATGTGATCATTCGTATACAATCAATGATCATATCGTACTGTTTTTATGATAACTCTTTTAAAAACGCATCTAGTCTATTAAAGACACCTCCCCAACCATTCATAATTCCCATTTTCTCTTGCTGAATTTTATAGGCTTCTGTGGGATGAATAACATTAAATGTGAAGTCAGTTTTGTTGCCATTCTTTACAAATAATGATTCTATTTCTACACCTTCAGTCATGGGTCTGAAATTGGCTGATGATACAATCTTTTCCAGTTCTATAATTTCTGTGTATTCCCCTTCTGCAATAAATTCTTGACCATTAGGCATTGGCATTGAATACTTCCATGTTCCACCCATTTTAAATGAGTGTTTTATGATCTTTGTCCCCTCGCCTGAAGGATTCCACCATCTAGCAATGTGTTTTGGTTCTGACCATGCTTCCCAAACCAATGCTATTGGAGCGTCAAATGTTCTTTTAATCGTTATAGTTCTGTTTGATTTATCCATTTTTATTGTTTTTTGATTGTAATTCTAGTAAGTAATTTTCAAAAGAGTCAATTCTATCTTCCCATAACTTTTTGTATTGTTCTATCCATAAAAAGGCTGGTAGTAAATTTTGAGGTTGAATTTTGCAAAATCGTTTCCTTCCTTCTTTCTGAATTTCAATGATGTCACATTCATTTAATATTTTTATATGTTTTGATATTGCTGGTCTACTGATGTTGAACGCTGCTGCAATGTCATTAACGGTTAAGCTTTTTTTTGATACTAATTCAATAATGTCTCTTCTTACTGGATCGGCAATTGCTTGAAAAACGTCTCTTCTCATAATTAATTAATGTAACCAATTGGTTACAAATATAAATGTAACTATTCGGTTACGCAAATATTTTTTTAATCTCTTAATTCCAGTAATAAAATGCAGGATAATTACGTTATCATAATAGGCATACAACTACTTCAACTAAATTATCTAACATGTCATCAAGAATCACCTTTGTGGGAATGGTTGTTCTGTTGTTGCTGTCTTCATCATGCCAAGAGTCGGGGTGTTATAAGTCTCAACGGAATCAAATCTTAGGAAAAAACGAATATAATAGTAAAGTGTATCAGGAGGAGTTATATAGACTTATAACGGAAAGCTCAGATGTAGATTATTATTTTGAAATGCGAGAAGAAATTTTTGGGCAAAGCTATCTTGTGATTAATGCTTTTGGAGATGCTTTTTGTGGGAAATTATGTTTGATGATCCCAGAAGAAGACAGAGCGAGCATTACATTTAAAGATTCGGCAGAGTTTCAAGGAGCGCAATTAATAGGATTGCGTTATAATAAACACAAGACCGATTATGGATCGGCCTTAGTGTATGATTCTATAGAGTATATTGTTGATTAAGATTATTTAATCTAGGTTTAAGGAACAATTCTTCTCCCGAAATTTATGAGTATATGTGGTTTTTTGAAGCCTGTTGTTTTGGTTTTCTTCTTCCCGTTGTAATCAGTAATAATAAGTGTAGGGTATGAGGAAACTCTGTATCTGCGTGCTATTTTGATGCCTTCTCTTGATTCTGCATCAATAGATATATTTATAAAGTTCTTGTTATAGTAGTCGCCGACCTTGGAGTCTTTAAAACTTGTGCGCTTTAATTTTTTACAAGGACCGCACCATGTTGCATAAAAATCAACAAAAATATATTTATTCTCTTCTTTGGCTTTAATCAATGCTTCTTCCCAGGTTCCTTTAAAAAAAGTAATTCCTTTTTTCTTATATGGAGCATCGCTATAACTAGAAAGTGTGCAAACCAAAAGGAAGAGAATAAGTATGTGTTTGCTTTTCATAGTATAACTATTTATAGATAGAAGCTAAGTTAAGAAGTTTAACCCATATTATGTGTTAGAACTTTGTAATGAAGGTGGAAACAGTACTAAAATATGATGTTTTCTAAATTTTAGCATAGCATCGCTATGGTTAAATTCAAAAACATAACGCAGCGATATATTTTGAAACTGCTTCAAGATGGAATAGATTTTCTAATGCATAATGCGGGTTTAATGACTCATTTCTTTTTCAGCGATAATACTTTTATAGGAAGCACGGCGTATTTTTTTCCCTGTGATAAAGCTATTTTCAGCTTCCTTGTCTGGGTAGTAGTCAGACGTGAGTGATTCCATGGTGACAACTTCTTCTTCTGTCTTTCCTTCTTTAATCGCTTGAGTTACGTTCTTGTAAATACCCACCAGCATGTCATGATATTTTTGATACTCTGCTTTGGTGGCTACAGGGCCATGACCGGGAATGATTTTTGTGCTATCGTTGATTATTAATAACCCTTTTTTTGCAGCTTCAATATCACCTAGCAGGCTACCACCACTATTAATATCTATATATGGGAATTTATGGCTGCCATGAAAAAACGTATCTCCTGTGTGTAATACATTGCTTTGAATAAAATAGACAAGTGCGTCACCGTCTGTATGTGCATTGTGTACATGTGTGATGAAAATGTCATTTCCGTTCATGTAAAACGTAGCATCATCACTAAATGTAATGACAGGAAGTCCTGCATTTGCTGTTTTTTCGTTTTCGGAAAGGCGTTTACGCACATTGTCATGAGCAACAATCATAGCGCCTG